>JBKEBB010000138.1:0-2390 GCA_047972845.1 Bacteroidales bacterium | reverse complement strand
ATTGAAGCGGTGGAATAGCTTAAAAGAAGGTTTACGCATTTGTTTCAACACCGACTCCGATGTGTGTTCAGGGGCAACCTTCAATCTTCCTGACACGTGCTTACAAATCACAGTTCGTGTGTATTCTTCCGCGGCATTGTCAGGTTTTGTATCTCCTGATCTATGTAGCATCAAGTCGTAACGAAGTCCACTTCCTATAAATACTTTTTTAATGCCATTTACTGCTCCAACTGACTTATATAGATTGATCAAAGGTGAGTGATCTGTATTCAGATTTTTGCATACTGTAGGATAAATACAAGATGGTTTCTTGCATTTTAGACATATACGTCTATCCTTGCCAAACATCATATACATATTCGCTGATGGGCCTCCTAAATCGGAAAGGTTTCCTTTAAAATCGCTCAATTTGGTTAGTTCAACAACCTCTTTCATGATCGATTCTTTGGAGCGAGATGCAACATGTTTCCCTTGATGGGCAGATATGGTGCAGAACGAGCATCCACCGAAACACCCCCTGTGGATATTGACAGAGAATTTAATCATTTCATAAGCCGAAATATGTTTCTCTTTATACTTGGGATGTGGTAAGCGGGTATAAGGCATGTCGAACGAGGCATCTATCTCCTCAGTTGTCATTGGAGGATAGGGTGGATTAACCACCAGTAGTTGTTCGTTTATCGGTTGCAATAATGTCTCCGATTCGATCTTATTGGATTCTTCTTCAATGATTCTAAAGTTTTCGGCTTGCTTTCTTTTATCTACCAAACATTGATCATGAGAATGGAGTGTGATGCTGTTTTCTATCCTTACTTTAGTATCTGAGGTTAGATACGCCGTTTGTGGAATATCTTTCAACTCCCCAACTCTTCTCCCGTCAAGTACTTGTTTAACAATCTCTTTCAATGGTAGTTCACCCATTCCGTACACCAATAAATCAGCTTTCGATTCGAGAAGAATTGTAGGACGGAGCTGATCTTCCCAATAATCGTAGTGAGTGAATCTACGCAACGATACTTCAATTCCTCCTATTATTACAGGAATATCAGGATAGAGAGTTTTTAAAATGTTTGAATATACAATCGTTGGATAGTCGGGTCTCAGATCGTTTCTTCCTTCAGGCGAATAGGCATCTTCGGAACGAATCCGTTTATTGGCGGTATATTTGTTGACCATCGAGTCCATAACACCTGCTGAGACACCGAAAAAGAGTCGTGGGATGCCCAGTTTTTTGAAGTCGCGTAAATCATCTCTCCAGTTGGGTTGGGGAACAATGGCCACTCGTAGGCCTAATGATTCAAGTAGACGCCCCACCACAGCTATCCCAAACGACGGGTGATCAACGTATGCATCTCCGCTAAATAGGATAACGTCAAGGTAGTCCCATCCACGTAGTTCAACCTCTTTTTTTGTGGTGGGTAACCATTTGGTTAGATCATTCATTCTTTGGAAATCAGGGTAATTGTAATTTGAGAAGCGTCTTGCCTAATTAAAACATTGAATTTCAAGGCACGACAATTAATGGTTTATCGTTTGAATATGAAAGAAAACAACTTAATTCCCAATCGCAATCCATTTATCATCGTAAATGATGATGTGATGGTTTTGATAAATGAATTGATCGTCGAAAATATAGAAAATGATTCATATAACTCATATAAAGAATCTTTGATCTGTCTCTCTTGAATTCGCAGTTCTCTCTTAATTTTAAGCTTCTCTTGTTGTATCTGTTCCAGACTGGACAGCTTACTTAAACTGTTATAATCTATCATCTCTAAGCCTCCTTGTTGGTTTCGTTATCAAATAATATTTTACTAAATAACCGAATGAAAGGATTCAATATCAATTTTACTCTGAACAGATAGAGAATAAGGGCTAACAGCAAAAATCCTCCGCACATAATCAATATGCCGGGTAGAAATCCACCGAATACAGATGAAGACCACATGATAAATGCGGCCGACAGATAAAAAAGTGCGCTAAGAGATAGTATCACCATAACCAAAACAAGTATAACTGAAGATAAAATCCTCGAGAGTTTCTCAACAGATTCCAACTTCAGCAATACAATCTGTGTTCTTATGTAGGCTTTTACCTGGTCAAAGTGAACATCCTTTTCTGTTGTGATAGGAGAGTTCATTGCAGATAATTATTGACTTTACTGCTGTTCAAGTGCAGTTGTTTTTTTAAAACGTTTTGCAACTGATGACATCAGATTGTCAAATTCTTCTTTGTAGAGTTTAATCCATTTATACTCAAGAAAAACGGATACATGTTGACGCAACTCATTACCCATTTCGCTTATCAGGAACATTGCTACACCTGCACCTACAGCCAGTCCGGCTACACAAGCTATCAATGAAATACAGTTGTTGCGAATAATAGTAAGT
>JBKEBB010000126.1:0-4350 GCA_047972845.1 Bacteroidales bacterium | reverse complement strand
ACGAAAACCACAAGATATATTTTCATAAGATTGGAACAGCGCAATCGGAAGATGAACTGATCTATCAGAATCCGGCTTTTCCTAAGCGTTTTTATCTTGGCGATACCAGCGAAGATGAACGAGCACTTTTTGTGTATGAATCGGGAGCAGCCAGAGGAAACAATCTATTCTTGAAAGATCTGAAAAAGGCGGGAAGCTCCTTTGTTCAACTGACTACTGATTTTGAATATCAATATTCTCCAATTGATGTGGTAGGAGATCAGATTTATATTTACACCAATTATGGAGCACCCAAGAATCGCATCATGGTTGCTGATATAAACAATCCCAAATTAGAAAATTGGAAAGAATTGGTGGCTGAAACGGAGTCGGTTCTTTCAGGTGTGCAGATTATCGGTGGGAAATTATTTTTAACCTACGATAAGGATGCGTCGCATCACGCGTATGTGTATGGATTGGATGGTAAACAGGAGAAGGAGATTGTGCTTCCATCGCTGGGATCGGTTTCGTTTAGCGGACAAAAGGATGACAAGGAGTGTTTCTTCAGCTTTACTTCGTTTACTATTCCTGGTTCAGTATATAAATATGACATGGAAGCGAACTCATACGAATCGTATATTGTGCCGAAGGTGCAGTTTGATCCGGATCAGTTTGAGACAGAACAACTCTTTTTCCCGAGCAAGGATGGGGTGAAAGTTCCGATGTTTTTAACCTACAAAAAGGGATTGAAAAAAGATGGAAATAATCCGATACTGCTTTATGGATACGGAGGCTTTGGAATCAGTCTTAATCCAGGATTCAGCACGTCTCGTATTCCTTTCCTTGAAAATGGGGGAGTGTATGTGCAAGTTAATCTAAGAGGTGGAAACGAATATGGAGAAGAGTGGCACATTGCCGGTACAAAGATGCAAAAGCAGAATGTGTTTGATGATTTTATTTCAGCAGCTGAATACTTGATCAGCGAGAATTACACCAAACCGGAACGGATCGCTATCATGGGAGGATCGAACGGAGGATTGTTGGTAGGCGCATGTGTAAATCAACGCCCTGATCTGTTCAAGGTGGCCATTCCGGCCGTTGGGGTAATGGATATGTTGCGTTACCATAAGTTTACCATTGGATGGAACTGGGCCAGTGATTACGGAACAAGCGAGGATAGCAAGGAGATGTTTGAATATTTGAAGGGATACTCTCCGCTGCATACGTTGAAACCCGGAACCGCTTACCCTGCCATTATGGTAACTACGGCGGATCACGATGATCGGGTAGTTCCCGCTCACTCATTCAAATATGCCGCGATGCTCCAAGCATGCAACGATGGAACCAATCCCACTCTTAACCGTATCGAAAGCAAAGCGGGTCACGGTGCTGGAAAACCGATTGCCAAGGTGATGGAAGAGCAGACGGATGTCTATTCGTTTATTATGTATAACTTGGGAATGAAACCACAATTGTAAAAAAAAAACGGATCAAAAGAGAGGTGCTGAGGCTGGTGAAGTAGGATGTAATTTTGATTTGTGTGCTGCAATGAGAATATGATCTTGCAGGGTGCGGATTGGCAATATTTCCTATTTCATCAGCTTCATTACTTTCACATAATTGGGGCGAATATTTCATTCCAGCCTCATGTACACTATTCAACATTATTTATTACCTTTGCCCCGATTTTTAAGGTTATAAAATTTGAAATACTAATCCAGTATGATTGAAGCTATTGTTAAAACGATTGATTTGGGCGACGGTCGCACCATTACAATCGAAACGGGCAAATTGGCCAAACAAGCAGATGGTTCTGTTGTTGTCCGTATGAATAATACTATGTTGCTAGCAACGGTTTGTTCCGCAAAGAATGCGGTTCCGGGTACCGACTTTATGCCGTTGAGTGTTGAATATAAAGAGAAGTACGCGGCTTTTGGCCGTTTTCCGGGTGGTTTTACCAAGCGTGAAGGTCGTGCTTCAGACAATGAAATATTAACATCCCGCTTAGTGGATCGCGCATTGCGTCCGCTTTTTCCAGATGATTTCCATGCAGAGACGTTTGTAAACGTAATGTTGATTTCGGCCGATGGCGAAGACATGCCTGACGCATTGGCAGGATTGGCCGCATCGGCTGCGTTGGCAGTGAGCGACATTCCATTTAACGGCCCGATTTCAGAGGTTCGTGTAGCCCGTATCAACGGAGAATTTAAACTCAACCCTACATTTAAGGAGTTGGCGAATGCCGATATGGATATTATCGTAGCCGCTACTACCGAAAATATCATGATGGTTGAAGGTGAGATGGACGAGGTGCAAGAGGAAGATTTGTTGAACGCGATGAAATTCGCGCATGATGCTATCAAGGTACATTGCGAGGCTCAGATCGAATTGACTAAGATGGTAGGTAAAGAGACTAAACGTACCTATTGTCACGAGGAAAACGACGAAGAACTGCGTAAAGATGTGTGGGCTAAATGCTACGATAAAGCATACGCGGTGGCTACTTCATGCAACAACGACAAGCATGCCCGTTCGGAAGCTTTTGAAGCAATCGAAGAGGAGTATTTGGCCTCGTTGAGTGAAGAGGATCGTGCAGCTAAGGCAGCACTGAGTGGTCGTTACTATCACGCTGTAGAGAAAGAGGCAATGCGTCGTTCGAGTCTTGATGAAGGGAAACGTCTTGACGGACGCTCTACTACAGAGATTCGTACAATCTGGAGCGAAGTGGATTATCTTCCGGGAGCTCATGGATCGGCCGTATTTACACGTGGAGAAACTCAGTCGTTGACAACCGTTACTCTTGGAACCAAAATGGACGAGAAGTTGGTGGACGATGTATTGGCCAGAGGAAAAGATCGTTTCTTGTTACACTATAATTTCCCCCCTTTCTCAACCGGAGAAGCAAAAGCGGCACGCGGTATCGGACGTCGTGAGATCGGCCATGGTAATTTGGCTCATCGCGCGTTGAAACGTATGATTCCTGAAAACTATCCCTATGTAGTTCGTGTAGTGTCTGATATCCTCGAATCAAACGGATCATCATCTATGGCTACCGTTTGTGCGGGTACATTGGCATTGATGGATGCGGGTGTGACAATTAAAAAACCGGTGAGTGGTATCGCAATGGGATTGATTTCTGAAAAGAAAGGAACAAACTTTGCTGTACTTAGCGATATTCTTGGAGATGAAGACCATTTAGGAGATATGGACTTTAAGGTGACCGGAACAAAAGATGGTATCACTGCTACTCAGATGGATATCAAGGTTGACGGACTGTCATATGAAATTCTGGAAAAAGCGTTGAATCAAGCCAAAGAGGGACGTATGCATATTCTTGGTAAGATTACTGAGACAATGGCTGAACCTCGCGAGGATTTGAAACCACACGCTCCGCGCATTGTCACAATGATGATTCCGAAAGATATGATTGGTGCAGTGATTGGACCTGGTGGAAAAATTATCCAAGGAATACAGGAAGAGTCAGGAGCAACCGTTACAATTGAGGAGGTTGAAGCTGGTGGACGTATTGAAGTTTCAGGAACCAATGCCAACCAGATTGAGATAGCTATGGCTAAGATCAAAGGTATTGTGGCAATTCCTGAAGTGGGAGAAGTTTACAAATCGAGAATTAAATCGATTCAACCCTACGGTGCGTTTGTAGAATTTATGCCAGGCAAAGAAGGTCTTCTTCATATTTCAGAGATCGATTGGAAACGTTTTGAGAAAATGGAAGACACAGGCTTGTCGGAAGGCGACTCTATCAATGTTAAACTTCTTGACATTGATAAGAAAACGGGTAAATTCAAATTGTCATCTAAAGTGTTGATTCCCCGTCCTGAGAAGTAACGATTAGTCGGTAAATCAGAAGAAATAAAGGAGTGTCCTCTTACCTGTTTGTATCAGGACACTCTTTGCGTTTGATTACAATGCTGCAAATAATTCATAATAATATTTTTCCAGACAAACGGAAGCGAAAAATGTTTCTATTTTTGCAAGCAACATTCAGTTTATAGTATATAGAATGGTAAAGATAAAAAAGAGTTTCCTCGCATTGATAATCGGATTACTGCTATCGGTTTATTCCTGTAACTATTCCGATATTATTACAAGCAAGATCCCAACTGACGTTACGCTACGAGTTTTTAAGGTGGCTAATACAGACACTTTCTCGTGGCCTATTGACTCAAGTTTCGCGATTGATAATATCAAAAGAAAAATCTATAATAGGGATTCATTGCCCTTTGGAACCGTTCTTCCAAGGACAATGAATTTTATCATTACTCCCTATTCATTTTCTAAGATAATCATTGAGGATGCTTCCGGTAAAAGGGATTATACCTCAACTGATGATTCGATCAATGTGACAGAACC
>JBKEBB010000089.1:0-8938 GCA_047972845.1 Bacteroidales bacterium | reverse complement strand
ATGGTTCTCGTGAAGATAGTCATAAAGTTTTGCTTAATTCCATCAGTCTTGTTCATCATGTCTTTAACATCCTACATAATGAAGAACCTTGAACGCACGTTTTTAAGAAAAATCAAGTACTTTCTATATAAGCCATTAGGTGGATCATCTAATATCCTCTGTCGATTTTTCATAGAAAACCCTTAATACAGAGGGCTTCTTCACAAGGGTAATATCTGATAACATTTCTGAATAATTCTCGATATTCATATTTAGTTCTGCTATATTACCTGCAAAATAATGGTTCTCATCCAAGTCATGATTTTTTCTATGTATTGGAGAGCTGCTCCACGATTTTATTAAACCATGGAATAAATCCTGATTACTGAAAATTAAGGCTCACTCCACTACAGCTAGTAAATAAATCAACAAGTTTATATTCTTATTACATTATTCAATTTCACAATTAAGATAAGCTTCAATGAGAGCTTTAATATTTACTTGGACTATTATTACTAACTTTGGCATCGATGATTGAATCTTATTTGCTTTCCATCGGGATACTGTCATATCGGTAACACACATTCTTATATTATGCATTATCAGCACGAAGATATATATAAACTGCTAACTTTATAAAGTCAAGAAGCAAAATGTGTGTTTTTAATCTTTTGAATATTTAAATTGCTTCGAAGAGGGGAAACGGTCAAGGCTATCCTCATACTTCTGTTTGCCACTCTCTCTTTAAATAGCTACTTTTGTTTCTCCAATCAGTTGGCTTGATTGACTCCTTATCCTAATTTTAGTAATTCAAATAACTATAGCATATGACCAGTTTTAATGAATTGATTACCAAACGTCGCAGTACCCGTAAGTTTACCGATGATCTGCTGACTCCGTCTGAGGTGGAAACCATTTTAAAAGCAGGTTTGATGGCTCCGGCATCGAAAAGCAACAATCCATGGGAATTTATTGTGGTAGAGGAGAAAGAAAGACTGCAACAGTTGTCGCTTTGCAAACAGCATTCAGCCTCTTTTATCGCCAGTGCCGCGTTGGCGGTGGTAGTGGTGACTGATACGACCAAGAGTGATGTGTGGGTTGAAGATGCTTCGATCGCCTCTATCTATATGCAGTTGCAAGCCGAAGACTTGGGATTGGGTAGCTGCTGGGTGCAGTGTCGCAACCGAGTGACCGAAAGTGGTATCGCCTCGGAAGATTATATTCGTCAACTATTCGGACTGCCCGACTACATGGATGTGCTCTCTGTGATCGCGATCGGTCATAAGATGCAGGATAGAAAGCCCTTCGACGAGGAGAAACTACAATGGGAAAAGGTGCATATCGAGAAATGGTAACAGTTGTTTTCATCGGTGCGGGGCGCTTGGCTTCCAACTTGGCCGCGGCCATGCAGGCCAGTGGGGAGTTTGCAATTCGGCAGGTTTACAGTCGTACCGAGTTGTCGGCAAAAAGTTTGGCCGATGAACTCCACACGGCATATACCATCGATCCAAGTCAAGTGGTGGATGGGGCAGACCTCTACGTGGTGGCTGTTAGCGATGAATCGATCGCGGCGATTGTATCGAGCATCCCGATCTCTTCGGGAATATGGGTGCACACGGCAGGAAGCATCGATATCTCGGTATTGGCTCCCTGTCGGGAACGGTATGGGGTGTTTTATCCTTTTCAAACCTTCACCAAAGGGCACCGGGTGGATTTCTCGCGGATGCCCATCTATGTCGAGGGATGTGATGTGGAAGTAGAAGGATTTCTGCATCAAGTGGCTTCGTCTCTTTCGTCGAATGTGATTCATGCCACCTCCGCCCAGCGCGGGAAGCTGCATATCGCGGCGGTTTTCGCCTGTAACTTTGTGAATGGCTGTTACGCGATCGCGGCGGATCTGTTGAAAGAGGCCGACCTGAAATTTGAGGATCTACTTCCGTTGATTGATGAAACCGCGCTGAAAGTACACTCCGTAGCTCCGGTGGATGCACAAACCGGTCCGGCGGTGCGGAACGACCGCGATATCATGAACCGACATATCGACCAGTTGTCTGATCCTTCATTAAAGGAGATATATCGAATCATGAGCGAGCGGATCATGGAACGAAGTAAAAAGCGTCAATGAAATAGAGGATTGTAGCCAAGCTGCTTCCTGTTCTCCATCGAATTTTGTAGTCAATCAATCTCTTTTTTCATTCTTTTGCTTGAGAAATAGTATCTATTCCTACATTGCAATGATTTGGTTATCAATATTACTCGTATTTTTTTGCAGATTTACTTTTTTGAAGTAAATTTGCAAAAACAGATTGAATATGATAAAAAGAGTATTACAAACCAGATTATTGGAATTGACGGAGAAGTATCCGATTGTTACTCTTACGGGGCCACGACAGTCGGGTAAATCGACGTTACTCAAAACTACATTCAATGAGTATAAATATGTTTCATTGGAAGATCCGGATATGCGATTGTTCGCGACTGAGGATCCAAGAGGCTTTCTTGCAACGTATTCGGATAAAACGATCATTGACGAAGTGCAGAGAGTACCCTCTCTGTTTTCTTATATTCAGACTCATACGGATAAAGAAGGTAAAGAGGGTATGTATTTGCTTGCAGGCTCTCATAATTTTCTTTTAATGGAGAGTATAAACCAATCACTTGCCGGAAGAACCGCGGTCCTCCGTTTACTTCCGTTCTCTCATCATGAAATGCAAGAAGGTGGAATTATTCCTGCAACAGTGGATGAAGAGATATTTAAAGGCTCGTATCCACGTCTTTACGATAAAGATATTTATCCAACTGATTACTATCCATTCTATATTCAGACGTATGTGGAGCGAGACGTGAGATTGATGAGGAATATAGGTGATTTGAGCAAGTTTATTCGTTTTCTGAAATTGTGCGCCGGACGCATTGGGCAACTGCTCAATATTTCATCGCTTGCCAATGAGTGTGGGGTATCTGTTTCTACCACAATCTCTTGGATATCAATATTAGAAGCAAGCTATATTTGCTATCTGCTCAAGCCGGATCATAATAACTATGCGAAACGGTTGGTGAAGGCTCCCAAACTCTATTTTTATGACACAGGGCTAGCCTGTTCACTCCTTGATATAAGAAGTGCGGATCAAATAGTTTCACATTTTCTTCGAGGAGGTTTATTTGAGAATCTTGTGATTAATGAATTTATAAAGGAGGCGTGCAATAGGGGAGCAGAACCCAATCTCTCTTTTTGGAGGGATAGCACGGGCAATGAGGTTGATCTGTTACACACGGTGGAAGGTAAACAATACGCCTATGAAATTAAATCGGGAGCAACGTACTCCTCAGATTTTTTCAAAGGTGTTTCCAAGTGGGCTAAATTCTCCGGTGCTGCGCCAGAACAATGTTTTGCTATTTATACGGGAAATAGAGATGTAAAAACGTCTCAAGGAGATGTTATTTCTTGGAGATAAATGGACTTGCTTAGTAATATGAACTTCTGAAGCTATTTCTGAAAATGAATATTGTTCCGACTTGAGATAATGAATTATTTAGGAATTGCAATTAAAGCAACCATTATATCATTTAATGGAGTTCACATTGATGAGCTGATTGATTGCCTCGCATTGTGAGTTGTTGGAGGGAGTAAGTGGGATCAAGTGCATAAATTTCTATATATGTCTGTTTATTTATTAATTGAATGTCAGTTTGTTGTTTTACTAAATATAGCTGTTGAGAAAGTAATTAGAAATAGATAAAAAGGGGTGAGCAAGGGTTGTATGGGTGGATAAGTTGTGTTGTACCGACTGAATCCATTCCTTTGCGGAAACTTTTTTCTGAAATTACTATGCGAACAAATCAAATGGATCAATTATCGTTTATGAGTGGAATGAAGGCGATCGATCGTCGTCTGTTTATTAAATATCTGTCGGCTGTAGGAGCCGTATCGGCCTTTGGCACGTTAGAGGCCAAAGCGATATCGAGTAAAGCGAAGGGGAAAATTGTAGTTGTAGGGGGAGGAGCTGCCGGAATCAGTACCGCCGCCCGACTGAACAGATGGTTGGAGAGTCCCGATATCACACTGATTGATCCGTCGGAGGTGCAGTTTTATCAGCCCGGATTTACGCTGATTGGAGGAGGTGTGTATAACGCCGATGAGGTGACAAAAACGCAGTCCAGTTGTATTCCGTCGGGAGTGAAATGGGTGAAAGATTCGGTAACGGGGATTGATCCGGTGTCGAACAAGGTATATACAGCCGGGAATGGAGTGATTCCGTACGACTTTTTACTTCTTACGCCCGGTTTGCAAATGAACTTCAGCGCGGTAGAGGGGATCAGTCGTGAAACGCTCGGATTGGGAAACGCACATTGTATATATGATTACCAAGGGGCGCAGAAAACATGGAAAGCGATTCAAGAGCTTTCCAAAAAAGGAGGGAAAGCGGTATATACCAATACATATACGAAATTGAAATGCGGCGGTGCGCCCAAGAAAATAGCACTGATGACGGAGCACTACTGCCGTTTGCAGGGAACACGCGCGAATGTGGAACTATCCTATTACAACGCGTCGAAGGATCTGTTTGATACACCCTATTACGCCACACGTCTGATCGAGATTTTCGAAGAGAGGAAGATAAGTCATAATCCCTCGCATCGACTCAGAGCGGTTGACACACAATCGAAGGTAGCCCATTTTGATCTGATCAATAAGAAGAAGAAAGAGGTGAAAGACGAGGTGACGGGAGCGGTTAGCACCGTTGAAGAGACAGAGAAAACGCCTGTGAGTGTGGAATACGATTTTCTTCATTTTGTGCCACCGATGTCGGCTCCCGACTTTGTGCGTGAGGCCGGATTGGGATGGACCAGCGGAGATCTGCAACGTGACGCGTGGGTGATGGTGGATAAGGAGACATTTGTGCACCAAACCTACAAGAACATAATCTCGTTGGGAGATGTGGCGGGAGTTCCTACCAGCAAGACTTCCGCGGCCATACGGATGCAGTCGCCCATAGCGGCCAAGAATATGATCAGTTTAATGGAAGGAAAGGAACCTGTAGAGAAATACAACGGTTACACCGCCTGTCCGATTGTTACAGAGTATGGGAAAGTGCTACTGGCAGAGTTTGACTACAATAAAAACCCCATGCCGTCTATTCCCTTTGTCGATGCGTCAAAAGAGCAATGGGCAGCTTGGATACTGAAGAAATATATACTGAAGCCCGTCTATTTCTACGGAATGCTGAACGGGATCATGTAAGATTGCTTATAATGAGAGAAACGCGACGGATTCATATCAATTCGGTTGGATTCGTCGCGTTTTCTGTTGTTATTCAAAATTGAAGTTTAGCACTATCAGTCGGGAAGTGACCCGTTGGAGCGCGTGTGTGTATTTAATCATCGAGGGATCGGTGAGATCAGTACGGTTGCTCTCCAATACATTGGTAAATCCGAGACAGAATTTGAGCTCGGGACACAGTTTGAAGTAAGGAAAATAGAAGTTGCTTCCGACACCCAGTTCCAAACCGATCCATAGAGGCTTGAGCAGCAACGGTTCGTTTCGTTTGCGTGAAAGATCGGTATTGAGACTGACGCCTGCCAATAGATAGGGGCGAAGATTGTTGAACCTTTTGGAGCTGAATTTGAGGAGAAGGGGGATGGAGAGGTAATTTGATTTAATATCCTGACGAACGGTCTCTCCGCTGTTGTACTCCCTGATCCAAATTTGTTTGCTGCCGAAATAGAGGGTGGGGGTGAGGCGAAGATTCAGAAACTCGGTTAGGGCGAGATCGCCAATCAATCCCACTTGAAAGCCGGGTTGAATGGAGGGGATTTCGGCATACCACTCTTGTTGTCCGTCGATCGGTTGCGCGTGAGAGAATATCAAATCCTGAAAATGGGTACCGATTGTGAATCCATAATGAAGAATTTTGTGATCGGCATAGGGATTGATCATCGGCTTCATCGTTTGCGCGCACAAGGGCGTGGGAGAAGCGGGAGAAGCGATGAAGAAGAGAAACAAAAGCTGTATGACGGTTATACAAATGTATTTCATGTGGTTATTAACGGGTTTTCTTACGAAATATTGTATGTTCAAGAAGGATTTGCGATTATAACTAAATAATTATGCACAAACACACATAATGTGTGCATTAATTGGGTAAAAAAGTTACTTTTTGATACGAATGTATGCATATAAAATGAATTTGTGTCATAAAAATAGTTCTCTTAATAACAATTCCATCAAATAATTTGGTTTGTTATAAAAAAATCATTGTATATTCGCAGCCTCTATTTCTTGAACGGAACAGAACATTAATTAATAAGGAGGTATGAAAGTTCACAATTTTTCAGCCGGCCCATCTATTTTGAGCCAATACACTATTAAAAACACAGCAGAGGCGATCCTAAACTTTTCAAATACAGGATTATCGTTGTTGGAAATTTCTCACCGCAGTAAAGAGTTTGTTGCGGTAATTGACGAAGCTCGCCAATTAGTAAAAGAGTTGATGGACGTTCCATCAGGATATGAAGTTTTGTTTCTCGGTGGAGGTGCCAGTTTGCAATTCTGCATGGCTCCCTATAATCTGCTGGAGACTAAAGCCGCTTATCTGGATACGGGTACGTGGGCATCAGGCGCTATCAAAGAGGCAAAATTTTTTGGTGAGGTAGCTGTGGTAGCTTCTTCGAAAGACAAAAACTATTCGTATATTCCCAAGGGGTATGTGGTGCCTGAGGATGCTGACTATTTCCACTATACCACCAACAATACCATTTTCGGAACTCAAACCTATTTTGATCCCGAGGTGAGTGTACCATTGGTATCGGATATGTCGTCTGACTTCATGTCTCGTCCGGTGGATGTATCTAAATACTCACTCATATATGCAGGTGCGCAAAAGAACCTGGCTCCTGCCGGGGTAGCCATCGCGATCGTTAATTTGAACGCGTTGGGAAAAGTGAGCCGTCCGATTCCATCGATGCTGAACTACAAGCTGCATGCGGATAAAGAGTCTATGTACAATACTCCTCCTGTAATGCCTATCTACTCGGTGTTGCAAACATTGAAATGGTATAAGGAGTTGGGTGGTATTACAGCCATTCAAAAAATAAACGAAGAGAAATCGGCTATTCTATATGATGAGATCGACCGTAACAGACTCTTTGTCGGAACAGCCGCGACTGAAGATCGTTCTCGTATGAACGTATGCTTTGTAATGAAGCCTGAATATGCCGAATTGGAATCTGTATTTGCAAAATTCGCCAAAGAGCGTGGTATGTCGGGAATTAACGGACACCGCTCGGTAGGTGGATTCCGCGCCTCAATCTACAACGCGATGCCTAAAGAGAGTGTACAGGCATTGATCGATTGTATGAAAGAATTTGAAAAGACAGTATAATCGGAAATAGCCGATCGTTATATGAGGTGCTGAGGTGTTGGGTAGGGTGTTTTCGCGTCGACCTGCAGTTCAGCCCTTTTTCTTTTTTATATGTGACAACTTTGTTAACTTTGTCGTTTTGAGAAACACAAATATTTAGAAACAAACGCGTCGATCAAACGATCCAATCCACCGGATGGAAATGGTTGTTTGATTCGTTAGGTTGTTTCATTTACTTCCACTAAAAAGAATAAATAATCGGATGAAACAAGCATTGGAATGAGTCTATTCAATGCAAGTTCCATAACACCTTACTACAAAAACTGAGAAAGAGTTATGAAAGTTCTTATTGCTACAGACAAACCTTTTGCGGCTGCTGCTGTTGAAGGTATTCGGACCGTGATTGATAAAGCCGGGTTTGAATTGGTTATCCTTGAGAAATACACCTCAAAGCAACAGCTGATTGAGGCCGTGAAAGATGTTGACGCGATGATTGTACGATCCGATATTGTCGATTCGGATGTGATCAACGCTGCCGATAAACTGAAGATTGTGGTTCGAGCGGGAGCCGGATATGACAACTTGGATTTGGTATGTTGTACCAACAAACAGATTGTTGCCATGAATACCCCCGGACAAAACGCCAACGCGGTAGCCGAACTTACATTCGGAATGATGCTGTTGATGGCCAGAAACCGTTTTAACGGAACCTCCGGAACCGAGTTGAAAGACAAAACGATCGGAATACACGCGTTTGGTAACGTAGGACGCAATGTGGCCCGTATTGCCAAAGGGTTTGGTATGAAGGTATATGCTTTTGATGAATACTGTCCCAAAGAGGTGATTGAAAAAGAGGGAGTGACCGTTTGTGCCAATGTGCAAGAGCTCTATTCAAAAAGTCACTATGTGAGCATTAATATTCCGCTTACTCCTCAGACCAATAAATTGATAGGAAAGGAACTCCTCGAACTAATGCCTAAGAACGGAGTGTTGGTGAATACCGCCCGAAAAGAGGTGGTGAACGAAGAGGAGTTGATCGTGCACATGACGGAGAATACGAAGTTCAAATATGCCAGTGATATTGCTCCCGCGACAATGAACGTGTTTATGGATAAGTTTGAAGACCGAGTATTTTTCACGCTCAAGAAGATGGGAGCCCAGACCGAAGAGGCCAATACCAACGCGGGAATTGCCGCGGCGTGTCAGATTGTTGGTTATCTGAAAGAGGGAATTGATACGTTCAGAGTGAACTAAGAGAATATACGTCACGTAATCTAACTACTAACTATACATTATGGCTAAAGTAAAACCATTTAAAGGCATTCGCCCTCCTCAGAATTTGGTGGAAAAAGTGGCATCTCGTCCGTATGACGTGTTGAACTCGGAAGAGGCTCGTGCAGAAGCGGAAGGAAATGAGATGTCGCTATACCATATCATTAAGCCCGAGATTGATTTTCCGGTGGGAACTGATGAACATGAAGAGAAGGTATATCAGAAAGCAGTAGAAAACTTCACTCTTTTCCAAGAGAAGGGATGGCTGTCGCAAGATGAAAAGGAACGCTATTATGTGTATGCGCAAACCATGAACGGACGGACAC
>JBKEBB010000086.1:0-13065 GCA_047972845.1 Bacteroidales bacterium | reverse complement strand
AAAAACAAAGGACTTTGTTTTTCTTCATATTGAGGCATGTGATGAAGCTGGTCACGAAGGGGATCTTGATTTGAAAATAAGATGTATTCAAGACATTGATCGTAGGGTTGTAAAACGAGTACTTGACGAAATGTTGACTTGGGATGAACCGGTTACTATCGCATTGCTTCCTGATCATCCCACTCCGATTGCAACACGAACACATACGATGGATCCTGTCCCTTTTGTGATCTATAGAACCGGAATCGAAGCCGATCAAGTGGATTGTTACGATGAGTTGGCAGCAAGAGAGGGAGGATACGGCTTGATTGATGGAGATCAGTTTATGACACTTTTTGCAGGGAAGTGATGGGAAGAGAGAACGATGAATTAAGAGATAATTGGAAACGAACGTTCTTGGTTATCTGGGTTGGACAGTTTTTCTCTATTCTTACTTCATCGATTGTGGGGTATGCTATCACCTTTTGGCTGAGTCTTAAGACAGGTTCGGCAGAGGTATTGGCATATCTGTTTGCCGCGACTATCTTGCCTCAAGTGTTGTTAGGTCCCTTTGTAGGAGTGTATGTAGATAGATGGGACAGGAAACGCACCATGATTATTTCGGATACGTTTATCGCGGTTTGTACGGTGGTGTTAGTCGTTCTTCTGCGTATGGGAATTGAGTCGTTGGCAGCCATCTATATTCTTCAGATATGCCGTTCGTTGGGAACGGCTTTTCATACTCCTTCCATGCAGGCTTCAGTTCCTCTATTGGCTCCGGAATCTCAATTAACCCGCATTGCAGGAGTCAATCAAATGATCTATTCGGTTTCTACAATAGCAGGTCCTGCTTTAGGCGCATTGGCTATCACTGTTACTTCGATAGAAAATGTATTGATGCTCGATGTGTTTGGGGCGCTTATTGCCGCGGGATCTTTGTTGTTTATCGTCATTCCTCGACCTAATCGTGATAACGCGGTTTACCATTTTCTTTCGGAACTGAAAGAAAGTGTGCGTGCAATTGCAGCAGTCAAAGGTTTGCGGTGGTTGTTTTTGTTTGCTGTTATGTTTACTTTTGTGGTAATGCCTGTTTCGGTAATATTCCCTTTGATGACCTTACAGCATTTTGGGGGTGACTCCTTTGGAATGAGTTTGATCGAGATCTTGTGGGGCGTAGGTATGTTGCTGGGCGGTTTTATTATTGCTCTGATAAAGATGCCTTACAGAAAGATAATCGTTTTGAATCTGACCTATATATTGCTGGGAGCTACGTTTCTTTTCTCCGGACTATTGTCGTCTGAACAGTTTGTTATTTTCTGTATTCTTACCTTTTTAGGAGGTATCTTTGGGAGTATCTTTCATTCGATGTTTGTGTCCATACTTCAGATAAAGATAGCACCGGAGGTGTTGGGAAGAGTACTTTCTCTGTATGGAAGTATCAGCCTGGCTCCAACCTTTCTTGGACTCTTTGGGGTGAGTATGTTCGTTGATATGTTTGGTTTGCTTTTTGTGTTTATCATAGCCGGATTGGTTATTATCGCGATAGGATTTAGTTCGTTTTTTATTCCTTCTTTACACAGGATGAAGGATTAAAGGACGATACATAGATATACTTAACTTTTAAATTATAATAGTCAAATGGAAAACAGAAGAGATTTTTTGAGGAAATTAGGCTTTGGAGCCGCAGCGATCAGTGTAATTCCTGCCACAGCCACTTCGTTGGGACAGTTTGTTCCGTCGCGTAAACAGATTGTTTTGAAGGAAGGAATGACGATTCTTTTTCAAGGCGACTCTATCACCGATGCGGGTAGAAGTCGTGAAACGGAAGGAGTGGCGAATGATCAAGCCATGTTAGGAAAGGGATATGCTTTACTCACATCTTCCAAATTGATGAAGCAGTTTGCCGGATTGAACCTGAAAATATATAACCGTGGGATTAGCGGAAACAAGGTGTATCAACTGCAGGAACGTTGGCAGAAAGATTGCTTGGATCTGAAACCGGATGTGCTTAGCATTCTTATCGGAGTAAACGATTTTTGGCATAAACTGACCGGAAATTACGATGGAACAGTGGAGGTATATGAGCGTGATTTCAGAAAACTGATGCAAGATACCAAAAAAGCATTGCCCAATGTGCAGTTGATCGTTTGTGAACCATTTGCGATTAATAACACACGTGCGGTGAATGATAAATGGTTTCCGGAGTTTGATGCGTATCGTGCGGCAGCTAAGAAAATAGCCACCGAGTTTAACGCGGTGTTTATTCCTTTCCAAACAATGTTTGATGTGGCCGAATCGTCTGCACCGGGTGCCTATTGGGCAGCGGATGGTGTACATCCTTCCTTGCCGGGAGCAGAACTGATGTCAGAAGCTTGGATGAAAGCCGTTAGATAAAAGGGATGTTTGTGATCCCATAAATGCTCCACTAAATCGAAGAGTCTAAGAAGACGTTTGCTTTAAAAATGAAATTATGAATATATAAACGAACATGTAGATCAGATGATTATTAAGTTATCGATGAGATAGTTATTTGATTTACATGTGAGTTTTATACCCCGTAAACAAAAGGATAATAATTGTATGAAGTATTACAGTACAAATGGGAGTGTCACATCCGTTTCGTTACAGGAGGCCGTTGTTAAAGGGCTTGCCGCCGATAAAGGATTGTTCGTGCCCGAAACCATTCAGTCTTTCTCTTTCGACTTCTTCGATCGGATAGAACATATGTCACTGCAGGAGATATCGTTCGAAGTGGCATCTGCCTTTTTTGGTAAAGATATCGATTCGGAGATATTGAGAGAGATTGTGTATGACACCATGAATTTTGACATCCCGCTCGTACAAGTGTCGGACCGCATCTACTCGTTGGAACTGTATCATGGGCCGACATTGGCATTTAAAGATGTCGGAGCTCGTTTCATGGCGCGATTATTGGGATATTTCATCAAACAGCAGGGACAAAAAGATGTGACCGTGCTGGTGGCTACCTCGGGAGATACCGGAAGTGCGGTTGCAAATGGCTTTCTTGGTGTGGAGGGCATTCGTGTATTTGTTCTCTATCCCAAGGGAAAAGTGAGTGATATCCAAGAAAAGCAGTTTGCTACATTGGGTGAAAATATCACTTCTCTTGAAATTGATGGGACGTTTGACGATTGCCAGCGATTGGTTAAGCAGGCATTTATGGACGAGGAGTTAAATAGTAAACTTAACTTGACTTCCGCGAATTCGATCAATGTCGCACGATTTTTACCTCAATCCTTTTACTACTTTTATGCGTACGCCCAATTGAAAAAGAGAGGTATTTCGGATTCGATTGTCTGTTCTGTCCCCAGTGGTAATTTTGGAAATATTACCGCAGGGCTTTATGGAAAGAGAATGGGATTACCCATTACTCGTTTTATTGCCGCCAATAATGCCAACGACATTTTCTTCAACTACCTGCAAACCGGCACATACTCACCTAAACCATCGATACAAACGATTGCCAATGCAATGGATGTGGGTGATCCGAGTAATTTTGCCCGTGTATTGGAATTGTATGATGGTGACTGGAATGGTGTGAAAGGAGATATCAGTGGAGTAACCTATAATGATCCACAAATAGCGGACACCTTATTGGATGTGTATTCAACCTTCAATTATTTGTTAGATCCGCATGGAGCAGTCGGATATAGAGCATTGTGTGAGGGATTGCGCGACAATGAAGTCGGATTTTTTCTAGAGACTGCTCACCCTGCCAAGTTCAAAGATGTGGTTGAGAACATAATCAAAGAACCAATCGTTATACCTGAAAAACTTCAGGAGTTTATCAAAAGAAACAAACAGAGCACAACGTTGTCGTCGGCCTTTGACGACCTTAAAACATATATGCTCAACGAACAGTAATGAAAAATAATTCAACACTACAAGAACGGTTGCAGGCTTTTCGACTTGAAATGAAAGCATGCAACCTTTCGGCATTTATTGTGCCGACCACAGACCCTCATGGGAGTGAATATTTGACAGATTATTGGAAATGCCGAGAGTGGCTCAGTGGATTTACCGGTTCGGTGGGAACGTTGGTGGTTACTTCCGATCGTGCCGCTTTGTGGGTAGATTCTCGTTATCACATTCAAGCGGATGTGCAGTTAGGTGGAACCGGAATAGAGGTGATGAAGGTCACCGTGTTAGATTATGCCGACATTGCAAAATGGATAGCAGCTACTCTTCCGGAAAACAGTGAGGTGGGAATAGATGCTTCTCTTTCTACCGAACGGGATGCTGTATTTCTTCAAACTGAGCTTGCCAAGAAGCGTATCTCTCTTTCACTCAATTGTGATCCTATTCAATATATTTGGGAAGAAAGGCCTTCCTTGCCACTTCAACCTCCATTTGTCTATTCCGAGCAATATGCGGGAATGAGCGTTGAAAAGAAACTGGATTTGCTGATCGAAAAACTCGAGGAGTTTG
The DNA here is from genome assembly GCA_047972845.1 of Bacteroidales bacterium. Taxonomy (GTDB): domain Bacteria; phylum Bacteroidota; class Bacteroidia; order Bacteroidales; family JBKEBB01; genus JBKEBB01. The sequence goes on along the minus strand of JBKEBB010000086.1, from coordinate 8,637 downwards.
ATGCGGAGGCAATAATGCTCACCGCATTGGATGAGATCGCTTGGCTTCTGAATATACGAGGTTCGGACATTGAGTGCAATCCGGTAGTGATGTGCTACGCATACATATCTAAGGAGAGATCGATCCTGTTTATTGATGAGAGAAAGGTTACTGACGAACTCAGAACTTATTTTAAACAGATTGGAATATCACTTCAACTCTATAGCCAGGTATATTCTTTTCTTGAAACTCTTCAGACGGATACTTCTTTAATGATCGATCGATCAAAAGTGAATTATAAAATCATACAATCCATCCCATCCTCCTCTTCGATAATTAGCCACACCTCTCCCGTTTCAATGATGAAAGCCGTGAAAAACGAAGTGGAGATTGAGGGAATTAGAAATGCAATGATTAAGGATGGGATCGCCTTATTGCAGTTTTGGCGTTGGTTGGAGAATAGTATTGGAAACTCCTCTTATACCGAAGCTGACATCGCTCGTGAGATCAAGAAATACAAAGAGAAGCAAGAATATTATATCGGAGAGAGTTTTGATACGATTGTGGGATACCAGTCAAACGGGGCGATTGTTCACTATCATGCTCAGGAAGGCGCGTGTGCTACAATACGTCCCGAAGGTCTTTTGTTGATTGATTGTGGCAGCCAGTATCTGGATGGCACAACTGATATAACACGGGCATACGCGTTGAGTGAACCGGACGCTGAACAGAAAAGAGATTATACATTGGTGCTTAAAGGACATATTGCTTTATCAATGTGTAAGTTCCCAAAAGGAACCCGCGGGGCGCAGATTGATGTATTGGCTCGCCAGGCAATGTGGAAATCGGGTATTAATTATCTGCATGGAACAGGTCATGGCGTTGGACATTTTCTCAATGTGCATGAAGGTCCACAAAGCATTCGAATGAATGAAAATCCGGTAATGCTGGAGCCGGGGATGTTGATTTCTAACGAGCCTGGAATCTATCGGGAAGGGAAATATGGCATTCGAATTGAAAATCTGATCTTGGTAAGGAATGAGATGGAGACCTCTTTTGGTTCGTTCTATGGGTTTGAAACAATGACTTTATTCCCATATGACTTAAAGGCAATTGATATCACCTTGCTTAACGAAGAAGAGAAAGAGTGGATTGATCTTTATCACCAAAGGGTATTTGAAGCACTATCTCCTTACCTCACTCAAGAAGAGCAGATGTGGTTGAAAGCAAAAACCAATCTACTAAGATAGCATCAGCGAATAAGCAGAATTATTTGGACAAGATTAATGTAAGTAATCAAATCAAGTTATATGGCATTAGTAAAAGAATTAAGAGGGTTTGTTCCAAAGATAGGGGAGAATACCTTTTTGGCAGAAACAGCGGTAATTATTGGAGATGTTGAGATTGGTGACGATTGCAGCATCTGGTATGGAGCAGTGTTGCGAGGAGACGTCAACTCAATACGGGTAGGAAATAGAGTGAATATACAAGACGGAAGTGTTTTGCATACGCTGTATCAGAAATCGGTGTGTGTGCTTGAAGACGATGTGTCGATCGGTCACAATGTTACTATCCACGGTGCAACGGTTAAAGCTGGGGCATTGATTGGTATGGGAGCGGTGGTTCTTGATCATGCGGTTGTGGGTGAAGGAGCCATTGTAGCTGCCGGATCGGTGGTGTTAAGCAATACTATTATTGAGCCGGGAGCTATCTATGCGGGGTCGCCTGCCAAATTCATCAAGCATGTTGATCCGGAGCAGTCAAAAGAGATAAATCAGAAGATTGCAAAGAATTATTTGATGTATTCTTCTTGGTATAAATAGTATTATTCGAAGATTTTTATTTTCTTTGTTACCTCAAATCTTTTCACTAACTGAATGAACATACAGCGCGAATTGGCCAAAATGATAGACCATTCCATCCTTCATCCCACCTTTACGGATGAGGATTTGGAACGTGAATGTGCCGTCGCGCTTTCTTACGACGTTGCTTCAGTCTGTGTCAAGCCCTATATGGTTAAACAAGCTTGTACTTTGCTTCAAGGAAGCGATGTGAAGGTGGGTTGTGTCATTGGTTTTCCACATGGCAACAGTACTCCTCAAGTGAAAGTGTATGAAACCGAGCAGGCCATTGCCGATGGTGCGGTAGAGATTGATATGGTAATCAATATCGGGAAAGCCATACAAGGGGATTGGACATATGTGAAAGATGAAATCTCGGTGGTTACTGAAGCATGCCATCGAGGAGGAGCCATTGTGAAGGTCATTTTTGAAAATGATTTCATGGTAGAGGATGACCGCATCGTTCAACTGTGTCGAATCTGTACCGAGGCGGGAGCCGATTATGTGAAAACATCATCAGGTTATGGTTTTGTAAAACAACCCAATGGGGATTATAATTATAAAGGGGCGACAATCGATCAGTTGAAACTGATGTGTGCGAATGTCGGTCCAAAAGTGAAAGTTAAAGCAGCAGGAGGAGTCCGAACTCTTGATGATTTATTGGCTGTTCATGCGTTAGGAGTTAGTCGTTGTGGGGCTACTGCAACGATTGCGATGCTCGAAGAAGCAAAACGTAGAGCCTTATAGCTTTGGAGCAAATTGTATTAATAATTAATATTTAGATCAATGAAAAACGAATTTGAGTTGTCAAATGAACAACTGGTTGAGATCGCTAACGATTTAGACTCGAAGATTTACAAAGGAATGACCGTTGATGGAAGTGAGATTAAGTGTATTCCTACCTTTATCCAACCTAACAAGGAAGGAGTAAAAGGTGAAGCAACTGTGTTTGACTTAGGAGGCACCAATTTCCGCGCGGCTACTGTTAGAGTAGGTGACTCAACCGATGTGATGGGTCTTGTTGAGAAGAAATTTGAATCAATGAAAACTCCCGGATATACCCGTGAAGACCTTTTCAATGCAATATTTCAAGTTGCCGGAACACTCAATCCTAAAGATGGATCAGGTGTGGGTTATTGCTTTTCATATCCAACCAAATCGTTGATTAATGGTGACGCTGAATTGATTTGCTGGACCAAAGGTGTTAATATTCCAGACATGGAAGGTAAACCTGTAGGTCGTACGTTGATCGACTACCTAAACTCAAAAACATTGAAGAGTTATGGTAAGGTAACCGTTGTTAATGATACAATCACCAGCTTGTTCGCCGGCCTCTCTTATTCTGGTCACGACGCTTATATTGGTTTGATCGTTGGTACAGGTACCAATATGGCCGCGTTTTATCCTTCTACCGCAATCCCCAAGCTGAAACATTTGAAAGAGTGGAGTGGTGACACCCCTGTTAATCTGGAATCAGGGAACTTCCATCCTCCTCATTTGACCAAATACGACGATGCAGTGGATGCTAAGTCTGATAATGTTGGCTTCCAACGTTTCGAAAAAGCGATTTCAGGAATGTATGTAGGACGTATCTTCTATGAAGTATTCCCTAACGATGGATTCGATCCCAATATGGATGCGGCTAAGTTGAGTCACGTTATGCGTCATCCTGCCGAATACAAGCCTGAACACTCTGAAGTAGCTTATCAAATCTATATCCGTTCGGCAAAATTGGCCGCTGCTTCTATCGCAGGATTGGTAGCCAGCTTGGTGAAAGTAACTCCTACCATTAAAGATGTGATGGTTCTTGCTGAAGGACCAATGTTCTGGAGCAATGAGGTGTATAAGAATGCGGTGTATGTAAATACGATTAACGAAACATTGCCTCAAGTGCTTACTGCAATGGGTTACGGTGATGTAAGTGTTAAAATTACTCGTATGGCAAACGCCAACCTTATTGGTGCCGCTATTTCAGTGTTGTCATAACAAACGGTGTTTAGCAGATATTTTAATAAACGGTGGAGTGCGAAAGCGTTTCACCGTTTATTTTTTATGTCGATTAAGGCTCTTAACCTCGAATTATAAAGCACGATTGAAGATTATCTGTGTTGATAAAATGGGAGTTTTCTCAATCTTCTGATTCTTTCTATTCCATTAAAATATTTTTAGTGCTTAAGGTGAGATTTAATGAGAGAATCTTTTCTATTCTTGTAACACTATTGAGGTCGAGTAATTTGTATTTCTATTAGATACTCTTGGCTTATTTGTTTGATCGCCTATTTTATCCGTTTCCAGCAAATATTTTATCAAAATGTGTGGCTTGGTTTTGCAGATATAAAAAACAGTACTATCTTTGCACCACGATTCAGGAATCGAGCTGCATAATGCACAGTAAATACTGAAGTTAATGGCCCATTCGTCTATCGGTTAGGACGCCAGATTTTCATTCTGGAAAGAGGAGTTCGATTCTCCTATGGGCTACAATTATAAATGCAATAAGAGATAATAAAATGGCAAATCATAAGTCGTCATTAAAAAGAATCAGATCAACTAGTGCAAAAAGATTGCGCAATCGTTATTATGCAAAAACTGCTCGTAACTCAGTTAAGAAACTGCGTTTGATGACAGATAAGGAGCAAGCATCAGCTTTGTTGCCTGTAATTTGCAGCGCATTGGATAAAGTGGCTAAGAAAAATGTTATCCACAAGAACAAAGCCGGTAATCTGAAATCAAAATTGACTCGTCACGTAAATAGTTTGTAATTTACGATTGAGATAGATGGCCCATTCGTCTATCGGTTAGGACGCCAGATTTTCATTCTGGAAAGAGGAGTTCGATTCTCCTATGGGCTACCGAAGTGTTGCGTGAATACGTAACACTTTTTTTGTTTATACCCATTTCATCGTTTTCTTTTCTCCTTCCTAATTAATTTGATCTATTGAAGCGATTTCATGTAGGAAATCGCTATATTTGTGCTATTATCAGAAAGTCTTTTTGCTTTCTGCCAATCCTTATCCAACGATCTAAACAATTGAGAAATGAGCGAAATACGCCGATTTCTGGCATTTGATATCGGAGCTACCAGTGGCCGATCCATTCTTGCCACTCTCCGTGATGGTACGTTCGAGGTCAATGAACTTACCCGTTTCCCCAACAATCTACTTACTATCCATGGCAAATACTATTGGGATATATTCGCCCTTTTTCAATCGTTGAAAGAGGCGTTACGTCAGTGTGCCAAAGAGAATATCGCTATTGACGCGATTGGAATCGACACGTGGGGAGTTGATTTCGGATATTTAGGAGCCGACGAGACTATTCTCGGACTTCCTCGTGCCTATCGAGACCCTTATACGAATGGAGTTCCCGACTTGTATTTCGATCGTTGTATGAGCCGAAAAGAGGTCTATGAACGAACCGGAATTCAAATCATGAATTTCAACAGTCTCTATCAGCTCTATGCCGCCCAACAGGAAGAGTTCTCTCCATACCGTCAAGCCGAACGGATCCTTTTCACCCCCGATCTGCTCTCTTATCTCCTAACCGGGAATAAGGTGGTTGAATACACTATCGCTTCCACTTCTCAACTGATCAATCCACGCACCAACGATTTTGATCTTGAATTGCTCAAGCGTGCCGATATCCCCACTTCCCTTTTATCCAAGCCTGTATTTCCGGGAACAGTTATTGGAAAACTTACTTCGGAGATAATGGCCGAAACCGGAATGGGTCCGGTTCCCGTAATCGCTGTCACAGGGCATGACACCGCTGCGGCCGTTGTGGCTGTTCCCGCCGCTGATCCGCGTTTTGCCTATCTCAGTAGTGGCACTTGGTCTTTGATGGGTATTGAAGTCGATTCTCCCATTATCAATGAGCATTCCTATTCAATGAATTTCACCAATGAGGGAGGAATAAACGGAACCACCCGTTTTTTGAAAAACATAACCGGCATGTGGCTTTTTGAGCAGTGTCGCAGAGAATGGGCCAGAGACGGACGTGATTATACGTACAAAGAGATTGACGAAATGCTCCTTGCCGTATCTCCCCATCAACGGTTCGTCGATCCCGATCACTCCTCCTTTGCCACCCCAACCAATATGACCAAGGCAATTGTCGATTACTGTCACAATACCGGGCAATCACCCCCCAAAACCGATGCCGAGTTTATTCGTTGTATTTTCGAAAGTCTGGCATTGAAGTACCGATCGGTTATTGAGATGCTCGAAACAGTCTCTCCCTTCCCGATCGAGAAACTCCATGTGATAGGTGGGGGATCAAAAAACAGGTTGTTGAATCAGTGGACTGCCGATGCGATCAATAGAACTGTGATAGCCGGACCCGGAGAGGCTACTGCCATTGGTAACTTTATGGTTCAGGCGTTGGCTGTTGGTTGTGTATCTACCTTGGATGAGATTCGGCAGATTGTGCGCAACTCGGTGGAGACCGAAACCTATATTCCACATTCTCCTCAGGAGTGGGATAGAGCTTATCAGCTGTTCTCTTTGAAATGTTTGTCATGATCGCCGCATACATCAGATACTTACTGAGAGTAGTATTCCATATAGTAAGTGAAACTAAATCTATACAATTATCATAATACCCTATTCCAAAATATTAAAATGAGATGAAAGACACATTGATACTAAAAGCATTTGAAATTGCGGCAGAACGTTATGCTGCTGTCGGAGTTGATGTAACCCAAGCGATTGAGAAGTTGAAGCAGATTCAATTGTCACTTCACTGTTGGCAAGCGGACGATGTTACCGGTTTCGAAAATCCCGATGGCTCTCTATCCGGAGGGATTCAGGTAACAGGTAATTATCCCGGAAAAGCGCGTAATATAGAGGAGTTGAGAATGGATGTACTCAAGGCCGCTTCTCTTCTTCCCGGAAGCCATCGTTTGAATATTCATGCCATTTATGGAGAGTTTGGTGGAACAAAGGTGGACCGTAACGAAATTGAGCCAGCTCATTTCCAGGGATGGATGCAATGGGCTAAGGCACACAATATGAAGTTGGATTTTAACTCTACCTCATTTTCCAATCCGAAGAGTGAAGATCTTACTCTTTCAAGTCCAAAAGAAGATATTCGGAGATTCTGGGTTGAGCACACACAGCGGTGTCGTTGGATCAGCGATGAAATAGGTAAGTCGCAGAACGATCCCTGTATGATGAATATATGGATACACGATGGATCGAAAGAGGTTCCGGCAAACCGTATGTTGTATCGTGAAATATTGAAGAAATCATTGGATGAAATCTTCGCGACCCCCTATTCGCACATGAAAGATTGTATCGAAGCCAAACTTTTTGGTATCGGGTTGGAGAGTTATACAGTCGGCTCATATGATTTTTATCTGGGATATGGAGCGAAGAACAATAAAATCGTGACGCTCGACACCGGACATTTCCACTTAACAGAAAGCATAGCCGATAAAATAGCATCGCTGTTATTGTTTACTCCTGAAATCATGTTGCACGTTAGCAGACCTATTCGTTGGGATTCGGATCATGTGGTGATTCTTGCCGATGAACTGTTGGATCTGACCCGTGAGATCGTCCGTTCCAACGCGCTGGATCGTGTTCACTTCGGATTAGACTACTTCGATGCGACCATCAATCGCATCGGAGCCTATGTGGTTGGTGTGCGAGCTACTCAGAAGGCATTGTTGCAAGCTCTCTTGGAACCTATCGAGACCATTCGCGAGTACGAATCAAAAGGACAATTCTTTGAACGGTTGGCACTGCAGGAAGAGTCGAAGTCGCTGCCATGGAGTGCCGTATGGGACTATTTCTGTATGGTGAATGATGTGCCGGTGGGTGAGGACTACATCAAATCTATTCAGCAATTCGAAAAAGAGGTGCTTAGCAAACGATAACCGATACAAAAAGAGCGAGGAGGAATCAACCCTTCTCGCTCTTTTTTATTTGTAGTCAATAATTTATTTGGAGTAATAATCGACAAAAAAACATCTCAATCGGTCAAACAACTCTTCCGTTTGGCAATCAAAGGAGGGATATTCACACAGATTGATCACTTTTGAGGGTACTGAAGCCACCTTTTTCCCTCTCTTCGTGGCGTCTCCTTTCAATACCTGTTCCAACACGTTTAAGTTCGAGCGATGCAGCAATGTACCGTGAAATAGTTGTCGGCTTCTACCGATTTGTGCAGCTGTTCCCGAAATCTTCCACCCATCAATTCGTAATTCGTTTCTACATCCCGCTGTCGCGGTAACTCCGAAATATGCCAAAGCATCGATCATTGGTCGGGTGGGATTTGAGTCCAAAAGAGGGATTTCCGTGCGGTTCGAAATAAACGACCAATTGATGTTTCCCAAATCGTGGTAAACCGTTCCACCACCCGAACTCCTTTGTACGATCGCAATTCCGTTTTCTCGGCAATATTCCACATCCACTTCGGCTTCGATTGATTGATGTTTTCCAACAATAACCGAGGGAGTATTTCGATAAAGAAACAATATGTTGTCTTCTCTCTCGGTTAAAAGCTGTTGCTCCAATGCGAGATTTTCGAGAGGCGAGAGCGATGAGCTGACAATCACATCAAATCGCTGTTCGTTAAATGAATTGCCGGAACGAGCCACGCACTCCTTTCCCGCGTTCGAAACAACTGTCTCGATTATTCCATCTCTATTGGTTTCCAATTTTGGCATGGTAAACGGATTGATGCGCGAGTCTATTGTGATATTGGATTCTTTCCTGTGGGTTTCTATTTTACTTTGAATGCAATGCGTAGCTCTTCCACCTCCTTGTCGCTGATCGGATGCAACGTGCCTCCCAGCGAGAGAGTCATTATAAGT
>JBKEBB010000075.1:0-2844 GCA_047972845.1 Bacteroidales bacterium | reverse complement strand
GTGTCACACTAAACTCAGCCGATCTTCCATCCGGTGCGATTGTAGTATTGCTATAAACCGCTTCAGGAAGTACGCGGGCATCCACTTTCGAATCAGATGGGAAGGCCAGCTCCGACGCGATAGCTCGTTTTCCATTCTCAATCTTGCTGTCGATCTTTTTCACCCGTGCTTCGAGAGTGGCTGATTTAACATCGGTATTCTCCAATCCAGGCTTTCCAAAGTCGGCTGTTACCCAATACTTTATGTCTCGATTGTAGGTGTTGTTAAATCGCTTGAAATCATCGGCGGAATAGGTTTGGTAGGTCACCTTGCCCATATCCATTTGCGCGCTTTTTAGTTTGAGTCTCACCTCTCCTTTTTCATTTACATCGGAGGGTCTTTGCATTCCGGTTATGTGTTGAGCATTAGCGGTCCCAATTGTTTCAAGGGCTTTTTTAGCCTCTTCTTGAAGTTGGACAGGCAGAAACTCGATGGCACGATCCACGTTTTCATCCATCTCCAGCCACGACAATTCTGCGTGTTTGAACTCGGATTTGTTTTTCACCGCGTTGAACGTATCAAACGTGTAGGCATCCCAATGCTTGGTAAACGTTTTAATGTCCAATCCCCAAGTGTGTTCGGGGATGAAACTAATTCGTAATGCGAATCGAAGGGCCTCCTCGCTCGACGGGTTTATTTTTCCTTCTTTAATCCATTGAGCGTAGAGTCGTTGCACCGCGCGGAAGCGAGCCATACGAACCGGAGCCGATTGGTATCCGTGTACCCATGTATCGCCAATCTCCTGTGTTACTACCGGAAATTGCTCTTTCTGACTATCAAGCAGGTTGGCCACAGCCGTAAACGAGGAGGCTTTGAGGGTTGCATTGGGGTATTTTTTCTGAATACGCGCGTAAATGTCTTTTACCTGTTGTACGGTGTGGGGGCCATGGTTGTCGCCAGTGAATACCACCGACATGGCTGCTTTTCCATCTGGAAATACCATGTCATCTCCATAGTTCGATTGATACACCAATACAATCTCGCTACCATCGGTGTTTCTCCAACGACAGATAGGCGGTACTTTTGGCACATAGCTTCCGGGATTCACGCCGATATGGAGCATCTTAACCCCTGCTTTGGCAAGCAGTGGAACAATACTTCTGGTATGCCCCGGCACATCGGTCATCTTGGCACCGGTGGTAGTTTTTCCAAAGCGATCGTCGAGTTGGTTGGAAAGCGACATGATGGTTTCAAACAGCTCCCTGTTCATCGTCTCCGATTCCAAGGTATATGGCATGGCATTCCAAACAATATCGCCCGCTTCAATCGCTTTGATCAGTCGCTCAACTTGGGGTTTAGGCGCGTTTTGAAGAAATGTATAGATCAGCCACGATCCGGTAGTCCATACGTAACGTTCCTTGGCTCCGCTCCGTTTCAGTTCATCGGCCACGTCAAGGGCTTTGGGTATAAATTCGTTGAGGTAGGTCTTTTCTACTTTGGATTGAAGATCGGTATATCCGATATCCAAGTGAGTTTTAAAGATAATGTGTACCTCTTTGACATCCGTATTGGATTGCTGTGCGAAAAGAGTAGAGGCGCAAATGAGAAATAGAGACAGTAATGTTGTTTTCATGGGGTGAAAGGTATTGTGTGTTTTAGGTAATTAATATGTCAAAGGTCTATGCGGAAAAAGAATTTGATCGCTTTGGGAAAAGTGGTCGGAGGGTGATGTAGTGTATTCACCCTCGTTGTTTTTCCAAAGCGATCAATAAATAGTATGGGAATTACAAAAACTTGTATTCCACAAAGGCTTCTATCGCCTCGTAGGAGGCCAATCCGAGTCTGTCATACAGATCGGCGGTGGTTCGGTTGCGATCTTCGGAGCGTTGCCAGAATAGACGTTCGTCGTTGCCCAGGAAAGGGGCACTCTCCATTTGCGATTGGTGCTTGAGGATGGAGTTTCTTTTTTGACGTAACTCTTCCGGACTAATCGGTACCGCCATCTCAATGTGGTCAATCTCCCATTCAGCCCACGCTCCACGATACATCCAAACCCGACAATCCTTCATCCATGTCTCCTCTTTGAGTTCGTCGATGGCTGCCAGCACAGCATCCAAGCACACCTTGTGTGTTCCGTGGGGATCGGCGAGGTCGCCAGCCGCGAATATCTGATGAGGTTTAACCTCTCGAAGTAGATTTTTGATGATATCAACGTCTTCCTGACTCAGATCTCCCTTCTTAATGGTTCCTGTCTCGTAAAAAGGCAGATCGAGGAAATGCACATTTTCCGGTTTTACTCCCATATGATTGCATGCCGTTTTAGCTTCTCCTCTGCGGATAAGTCCTTTGATATACCTCACGTCGGGGGTGTCAACGATGGCATCGATTTTTTGTGCCAGGTCCTGCTTTATTTTTTTGATCTTTTCTTTCGACTCCTCATTTACAAATCCGAAATGGCTCATAAACGCCTCTTGGAACATAGAGAAACGGATCACCTCTTCATCGCCCACGGCAATGTTTCCGGAGGTCTGATATGCCACATGTACATCGTGTTTCTGTGCCACCAGACGGTGGAGTGTTCCTCCCATCGAGATCACATCGTCGTCGGGGTGTGGACTGAACACCACTACCCGTTTAGGAAACGGTTTCGCTCTCTCGGGACGGTGAGTGTCGTCCGCATTCGGTTTTCCACCCGGCCATCCGGTGATTGTATGTTGGAGATCGTTGAATATTTTTATGTTTACGTTGTATGCCGATCCAAATTTGGCCAGCAGTTCACTCAGACTGTTCTCGTTGTAGTCTGTATTGGTAAGTTTGAGAATAGGCTTGTTGAGCTTCTGACAAAGCCAAACAATCGCGCGTCTG
>JBKEBB010000328.1:0-3552 GCA_047972845.1 Bacteroidales bacterium | reverse complement strand
AGATGACTAAATAGACCGGTAAGCCGTGGGAACGCCAACCGGGTGAGAGTGAGCAGGCATTTGAGGCATTTGCAATTCACCGGTATATGGGACATCATAGTAAATTACATAACTGCCGTGTGGGAAACGATTAAATTACTGTTTTCAATGGCTCTCAGTGCTATATCTGCTATATGGAACTCTGTATGGAATGCCATCGTCGGATTTTTCCAGGGAATATGGAACGGAATCGTTTCTTTCCTAAGCGGCGTATGGGCTTCAATTACCGGTATAATCTCTGGGGCTATAAATGGTGCCTATAACGTGATTACATCGGTCCTATCGGCTATACAGAGCTTCTTTGGTAATATATTCAGTGGAATAGCCACCCTGGTAAGCAGTACGTTCAGTAATATCCTATCTGGTATCACTAGCATAGTCGGAAATATCAAAGATGCTATCATAAACGGACTTACAACTGCAATCGACTGGATTAAAGCTCTTCCTTCCCAGGCATTACAATGGGGAGCCGATATCATAGGCGGTATTGTCGATGGTATTAAGGGAGCCATAGGCAAAGTAACGGATGCAGTCAGCGGAGTGGCTGACAAAATTAAGTCCTTCCTTCATTTCTCAGTTCCAGACGAAGGACCATTAACGGATTATCAATCCTGGATGCCCGACTTCATGGGTGGGTTAGCAAAGGGAATCGGTGACAATGAAAGTACTGTCCTGGATAAAGTCAAAGGACTTGCAAGTGGAATAGCCACCCTGACCCAGGCAGCGACCGCAAAGACAGCAACTGCAACGAATAGCTCCATAACCAATTCAACCAGGAGTGTTATACAGAATAACGAGTTCAACAATACCTATTCCGGAAGCGATACACATACCCAGAAGAATGTATCAAAGGCAATGAAGAAATCAGCCGTAGATGCAACGACTTATATGGCACGTGGTCTCGCATTTGCAAGGGGGTAGTAGAAGAGAAAGTAGTTTAGCTCTTGGATATATTTGTGAAATAGAAGAAGTTTAAAATTAAGGATTATCATTTTACCTGGATTGTTGTAGAAATTACATTTTAGTAGCGAAGGGTAGTCATCCGGTTGACAAATGATAGTGAGATAAAGATTACTGTTTGATGGATAAATCATCAAAAAGGCTTGCAAAATCAATCCTTTAAGTTGCAACGACAAAGTAGGCATATAGATAGGCAGCGGACGATATGTTAACACCGCTGTCTTTTCTATGATTGTAAATATAAAAGATACACGTGTGGATGACAAAGGCTCCATGAGCCTATAACAAAGCGAAAACGGTAAAATATTATCATTTACACAGAACTATTCCACAAAAAAGGAGAAGTAAAAATATACTCCTCCTGGTGCTATGCTCCTACATGCTAAACAAATCAGCATGCGAACCGGTCCGGTATAAAAGTAATTCAGTATCGGTTTGCTGGTAAACTAATAACCAGTCGGGTTGAATGTGGCATTCTCGATATCCAGAATAATTACCAGTTAAATTGTGGTCTTTATTTTTTGCTGGAAGAGGAGCTGGGAGCATGAGGGTTTCAATGGCTTGCTGCAGCAACGACATATCATAGTTTCGTTTTATACAAAACTTGAAATCCTTTTTAAATCTAGTGGCATAGCGCACTTCAAGCATGATTAGCCCTCCATCAGTTTCTTGAATAAATCATCAGCACTTCCGGTAAATCTGGTACCTCCACCGTTCTGTAATTCTTCAAAGGCTTCTAAAGTATCCATATTCGGTATTTCATCCGGGATAGCCGCTCCCTGGAGATAGGGGATGATATAAATTAGCTTTCCTTCCGGTATCTGGTCAATAAGGCTTTTGGCTAAATCTCTGTTACTCATAACAACACTTCCTTTCTAGGCATTTAGATTATTCTCCTGCTTCTGTATTGGTACACTGGATATTCTCCATAATATCCCCTGGCTGACAATCAAGAGCGTCACATATTTTCCCAATAGTATCACTTCGTACACTTTCATCTTTTGCTAAACGAGCCATTATTGTAGCTGTAATATCGGCCGCTTGTTGTAACTCTCCTTTTTTCATTCCTCTATCAAGAAGCAAATGGAAAAGTTTTCTGTAAGTAATCAATTTAAACCTACCTCCTTTTGAATTATAAATATAATACCAAAAAAATAATGAAAACGCAATATTTATATTAAAAATGAAATAAATATATTGACAACATTACATTTATAAGTTATAATTATAATGTAAACAAGATATATATAACTTAAACGATAGAAAATCAATAAAACCATCCGACAAGCCCGAAAAGCTTAGAAGTCAAATACCATATACCTGTGAAGCAAGGAGCTGATAGCCAGGAAGATGACTTGACCGGATGCACCAAAGACGATAACCCCGAAAAGGTTATGAAATTTCGGTCAATATATTGGTGAGTGAGCTGTGAGCGATACTAATAGTTCAGAAGATTACCGGAACGGCGAGAATAAGAAGGAGGTCATATGATGGGCGAAAGAGCATTAGAGAATAGGGTTAGAAAGCTGTTGGAAATTGAAGACCAGAAGAAAGCATTGGAGGAGCAGGCAGATGTACTCCGCAATGAAATTAAGAAGGACCTGGAGGAAAAAGGCATCGACGAGTTTAAGACACCAAATTTTATTATTCGGTGGAAAGAAGTCATCAGTAGCCGTCTTGACAGTAAAGCACTGAAAGAAGCTCTTCCGGATGTATATGCGCTTTATGCGAAAGCCAGCACATCCAGGAGATTCACGATCGGATAAAAAAGAGCCCTTACCAAGAATGCGAATCATGGTAAGAGCTAAGTATCACGTAACCCAGCCAAAAGGTGGTGACAATTAGAGGGTACCACCTTTTCATGAAGAAATCAAGAAAATGAGAAGATGGAGGAGTCATATTATGAACAAATCTCAAAAAATTATTGATATTACCCAGAAAAAGAAAGAGAGAGACAACAGTTTTGCAATCCTGGTTTACGGTGAACTTATGATGGAGCTTAGTGCAGGAGATGTTGACCCTAAAACAGTATATGAAATTCTTACTGAAAGAGGAAAGTTCTCTGTATCACAGAGAATGTGTAATTAGACCAGGAGATGCGAAATAGTGGAATAGATTGAACAGAAAATCAAATAGATGAGGAGCCGTATAAAAGCGGCTCCATTCAGATTGACAGTAGGTAAGTCATAACATGATATCAAGATAAGGAGAAAGTGTATGGAAGGAACAAATATTATTGATTTTGCAGTATATCAGCAGAATAAAGAAATAGAGCAATATATATCTACCGGGAAGTGGAGTGAATTACTAGATCAAGCATGGGAAATAAATCATGAATTCTTATGTGATTTCCTAGCTCTACCAGAAAACTCAAAAGAAAAGGTTGGACCTAATATGAAAAGAAAGTGGAAACTTGTTGCTGCATTCAACAATCTTTCCTATTTAGCAAAGCGTAGAGTTGTACGGTTTGCGTTGCAACAGATAAATGCTGAGCGATTATATAAAATTGGTTGACTTAAAAACCAGGAATCGATAAAATTTATTAAATAGTTA
>JBKEBB010000325.1:0-3845 GCA_047972845.1 Bacteroidales bacterium | reverse complement strand
TCGCGAAGCCATCCGTATGGGCAATCCACTTTTTAAATCCGGAGATAGGTTTAGGCGAGGGCAGAAATCGAGTACACACGGTATCAGGATCATTTGCCAGACGAATCAAAATATCATCTTTTTTTCCATTGGCAATCAAAACAGGAATTCCTTCGTCCGACACTTTTCGGGCAATCGAACATTTGGTAATCATCCCTCCCCTGCCAAATTGCGACTTTTCACTCTGTATATACTGCGAAAGGTCTCTCTTGCCTGAAGGAATTTCCCGAATCACAGTACTGGAAGGATCGGATGGGTCTCCGTTATATATCCCATCGATATTACTCAAGATAATAAGCGCTTCCGATTGCATCATCGTGGCCACTAATCCCGACAACTCATCGTTGTCGGTAAACATCAATTCGGTCACCGAGATCGTATCGTTTTCGTTTACAATCGGAATCACTCCGTTCTCCAGCATCACCTCCATGCAATTCCGTTGATTGAGGTAAGAACGACGGGTAGAAAAACTATCCTTGGTGGTCAATATCTGTCCGCAAGGGATTCCATGATCACGAAACAGCTCAAAGTACCGGTTAATGAGTTTCGCCTGACCGACGGATGAGAAGAGTTGTCGTGAGGAAACAGCATCCAATCGTTTCGGCACCCTCAACTCGCTCCTACCCGAAGCAACCGCTCCGGATGACACCAACACGATCTCTTTTCCCTGTTTGTGTAACGCGGCAACCTGATCAACAAGAGCCGACATACGTGTAACATCCAACGTTCCGTCGGGACGAGTCAGTACATTACTTCCGATTTTAACTGTGATACGATTCATCTATGTTCTTGTAATGGTTGAATCGTTAATTTGCAGGCGATGATGAGATTTTACCAATAGGTTAAAACCATCACCGTTTTACTTACTACAAACCAACGATTCAACTTCTTAGTTATTCAATTATTCAACACCCCATTGCTTGTTGGGAAGAGGCCCCATCTCCAAAACGATGGTTGCTCCCCCTATCAAATCATCATGAGTGAAGAAGGGTTTATTCAGTGGCGCGCCATTGATGGTCGCACTTTGGATATACTTGTTTACTTTCGAACAGTTGTTAGCGATCATGGTAAATTTCTTACCGTTTGGCAAGTTGATCACACTCTTTTCAAACACCGGACTACCGATGGTATAAACCGGTTCGCCAAGTACTACCGGATAAAAGCCCATACACGAGAATGCAACGAATGCACTCATACCTCCACCGTCTTCATCGCCTGGTATTCCAAAGATGTTGTCCTTATACCACACATCCAGCAGGAAACGAATCCGCTGCTGAGTTTTCCAAGGCTGACCGAAGTAGTTGTACAAATATGGGATATGGAAACTCGGTTCGTTACCCATATTGAACTGTCCAACAATTCCTGTCGCATCGGGACCGATTGCCCAAAATTGATATTTACTCATTCCCAATGGTTCACGGAACAGGTTGTCCAGACGGGCTGCCGCCTTCTCTTTAACACCAAGGAGTTCGATCAATCCATCTATGTCGTGCTGCGCCTGCCAAGCAAAGGTGTAGGCATTATTTTCATCGTAGTAGGCACGGAATCCGGGTCCACCATCGAAACGTGGGTCGATCGGAATCCAGTTTCCATCTTTATCTTTAGGCATAAACAGTTGGAAATTGGGATCCCATAGGTTCCGGTAGTTCTGCGATGCTTTACCCGCGATCTCAGCCATCTCACTCTTTCCAAGTTCCTTCGCATACTTACTCAACGCCCAATCGTCATACGAATGGCCAAGAGTGACAGCAACCGACTGACGAGCTTCAAACGGATGCACTTTGGGTTCGGTCTCTTTCTCCCCTGGATGAAGAGCTGGGAAGAATCCCTTCTCTTTATAAAACTCATCCAACGAACATTTCTCACCGCCTCGCCAAGGCACACGTGTACCGTTTTCATAATTATTCACCATCGCTTCAAACGCTTTCTGCTGATCCCAGTCGCGAACACCTTTGAAGTATGCATCTACAAAAATGATCGAAGAGTGGAAACCGTTCATTGCTTCCGAATCTCTGTCCACTTGAGGAAACTGGGGCAACCATCCGCTTTGTTCGTACATCAAAAGGTACGACTTAAGCATATCCGCCTCCATGTCAGGATCAAGAATCAGTCGGAGAGGATGAGCGGCAAGATACGTATCCCATACCCAATCGTCCGCGTAAAACGGATGTGTAGTCGTTTCATGAATCTTCTTATCGTATCCGCTGTAATATTTTCCATCTTCGGTGATATCGATCATACGCTCATAGTAGCGATACAACGCGGTGTAGAAGGTGCGCTTATTCGCATCCGATCCCACCACTTCGATTTGATTGATTCTACTCGCACATGCTGCATGAGCTTCTTCTTCCAACTGCGTGAAGCTCTTTCCTGTCAGCTCGTCCTGCATATTCTTACGTGCTTGATCCAAGTCAATGTATGACACGGCATACCGCAACTCAACCGATTGGGGAGCCGATGAGGGAATCACCACATCAATCAATCTACCCTCTTTATCCAACACCAACTCGCAACCTGTCACCGGACTACCTGCTTCATCCACCAATTCGGCATAGAAATAGACTTTCATATCACTGTAGTTCTCGGTCAAATACATTCCATTCACCCCGGCACCGTCCACATTGCCCGAACGGTTGCTAAAGAGAAGATGTCTCTCCTCGGTCGAAGGGAATTCAATTCGATAGATGGCCGCTTTTTTACCGGGAGTAAACGACACTTTTGTGTCCATATCCAGTAAATAGGTACTGTACAGCCATGGTTTAACCACTTCCAAATCGTGATCGTATGCCATCCGATTGCGCCAAGTGGTTGAGTCAACCGTTCCCATCCATGGTTTCATCGGAACAATTCCGTTGGCTCGGTGGCTCATTACCTGCAAGGGAAAATAGGTGATGCAATCGTCGATATAATCTGCACGAACCGGAAACATCCGGAGCATCTGGTTGGGTTGACTGAAGGTCGGTTTGGTAGGCACCAGCAATGGCGCCACATTTCCGATAGTCGGATCAACATACTGTGTAAAATCTTTCTCTGCAAGGGGAGCGCATGCCACTATCAAGAAGGATAGCAGTCCCCATAAAAGTCGATTCATTTTTCTCATGTGTATATGATTTAATAGTTAGATAGGTTACAGATCGACCACCCGTTTCTCTTCACAACTTTGGAAAGCGGCTTCAATAATACGAATTACAGTCAATACATTCTTTGCCGATGTGGATGGCTCGCCGCCTGATCGGAGCGCGGTATATATCTCATCATAAAAGGCCCGATAGCTGCCTCTTTCGGATACAATCTTTTTCGAAACACCTATTCCGTCGGCCTCTGTTTGGATTTCTCCCCAATCCACAGACTCCTCCATACCCCAGCCCAACAGATTGGGCTTCACTCCTGCTTTCAACAACGCTTCCTGCGGATCAAATCCATATTTAACAAACGATCCTGAGGTTCCGTGCACATAAAAACGGGGAGTCTCTTTCATAATCAGAAAAACAGAGCGAAGAGTTACCTTCAGTTGAGGATAAAAGAGATGGATAAAGAAATAATCGTCCACTTCACTGCCATCGCGTAATATATCTATATCAGCAAACACAGCCGTGGGCAATCCGAACAATTGAATCGCCTGATCAATCAGGTGCGAACCAAGGTTGTAAGTCAATCCCACCCGCTTATCCGACTTCTCTTTCCACGTGTCGGTCTGTATCACCTTCCGAAAACGTTGAAACGCCGAGTGAAACTCCACGATCCGACCGAGTCGGTTGCTTTCAATTATTTTTTTTACGGTAAGAAAATCGCTGTCCCACCGTCTG
>JBKEBB010000318.1:0-2809 GCA_047972845.1 Bacteroidales bacterium | reverse complement strand
TGGACTGACTCAAAAAGAATTAGCTGCCAAAGTTTCTCTATCCGAAGGAAGTGTTTCTAAATATGAAAACGGGAAAGTTGAGGACGCTACCAATACTAAATTGAATGAATTTGCACAGGCTCTTGGTGTAGATATTGGTTGGCTGCTTGGACTTGAAGTTCGCAGAAAGCATAAGAGTCCGGTACTTGGTCATGTTCATGCAGGGATACCGATTGAAGCAATTGAGAATATTCTTGATTATGAAGAGATTTCTCCTGCCATGGCTTCTACCGGAGAATACTTTGCTTTAAGGATTGCAGGATCAAGCATGGAGCCACGTATATGTGATGGCGATGTTGTTATCGTGCGTAAACAGTCAGACATCGAGAGTGGCGAAGTCGCTATTGTCATGGTTAATGGGTGCGACGCTACCTGTAAAAAGGTTGTGAAACATGAAAACGGATTAAGCCTAGTTTCTTTTAATGCTGTATATGAACCTAAATTCTTTACTAATGATGAAATACTTTCTATGCCTATTACGATATTGGGTCGTGTAGAGGAGTTGCGTGGGAAGTTTTAAGGAGAATACATGAAAAAATCATTTTTTATATTCGCCCTCTTGCTATCCATGGTATTGACTTCATGCTCTGGCGATAAAGAGAATTTGACTATCTTTGATAACGCAGTTGTTGTACTTCCGTCTGGTGAGGAATTGTCGCTCTATATGAATCGTGAAAGCGTAGAGGATATCCTTGGATCCGAACCAGAGCAAGGTGCTCTTCCTGGTGTGCTTGATTATAAGGATGTTAGTGTTGGGTTCACTGATGGAAAACTAACATTTGTTGATTTTGTTTCTGACGACAGTAAAACCAAGACCGGAATTAAACTTGGCGATAGTTCATCTGCTCTAAATGAAGAAGATTTTATTTTTCATAATGAAAAAATTGCCGGACTCTATTTTTCGCAGAACAACGAAGAACTATCTCTCATGGATGGGCCAGACAAAACTGCAGAACTTTTCGACATGATTTATGTAAATATTATTATTGATGAAAACGGGACAATATCTACTATTAATATTTCAGACGCAAATGTTGCACGTACTTTAAAACTAGATAAATAAAAAACCGCCCCAGACTGCAATCTGAAACGGTTTACTGATACCTATAAACGAGGGTTTATAAATATCTCCTTCGACAAGAGATATTATATCACAACCCTCAATATTTGAATAGGGTTATTTTTTATGCCCTTTTGGAGGTTGTGTAATGAATAAAAGAAGAGTTGCTATATATATCCGTGTCTCTACGCAGGAGCAGGCAGAGGAGGGTTATTCCATTGGCGAACAGACGGAGCGTCTTAAAAAGTATAGCGAAGCCATGGGATGGATTGTTGTCGGTGTCTATACTGATCCTGGATACTCTGGGTCTAATATGAACCGTCCTGCTCTAACACGATTGACCGAGGATATTAAAGAAGGACTGCTTGATATGGTCCTTGTTTATAAACTGGATCGTCTTTCCAGGTCACAAAAAGATACTTTGTACTTAATTGAGGATGTATTTTTAAAAAACCATGTTGAGTTTGTATCCATGTGCGAAAACTTCGACACCTCTTCTCCGTTTGGACGAGCTATGATCGGTATCCTGTCAGTCTTTGCCCAGTTGGAACGTGAACAAATTAAAGAGCGTATGGCTATGGGTCACATCGGTCGGGCAAAGGATGGTTATTGGCATGGCGGGAGCGGTGCTCCTATCGGCTATGATTTTATTGATGGAAATCTTGTTATCAATGATTATGAGGCTTTGCAAGTGCGAGAAATATTTGACCATTTTAATAATGGGAATACTATTCATGGTATTAAAAATATAATGCAGGCGAAGTATACGAATCGGTATTCTTCTTGGAATAATGCAGGTACTGTAGGTAAGATTTTAAAAAACACTACCTATATTGGCAAAGTTCGATATAAAGGTGTAGAGTATGAAGGTCAGCATGAACCCATAGTGTCAGAGGATGTCTTTGCTGCCGCTCAACTTCGTTACAAAGAATATCAAAAGTCATTTGGTAAAAGCCAGAAAAGTCCTTTCATGGGAAAGCACCTTTTGTCTGGCATTATGTTTTGTGGGAATTGCGGGGCAAGGTATTTCACCCATTGTATCACTCGTAAAAAGTACGGAACGTATTATTATTATAAATGCTACTCCAGGGATGGCAATAAAGAAATGAAAAAGATGGACGGGTGTAAAAATCCAACATATCGTGAAGATAAGCTTGACCAGATAATTACAGATGAGATTATTAACCTGGCATTCAACCCTTCGGAAATTGAAAAACTATCTAAAAAGCATTTATCTAAAATTGATGAACGTCCTTTGATTATTTCAAAGAGAATTTCTGAAATAGACAAACAGATTAATAAGCTTATGGATCTGTACCAGTTAGGCACCATTCCTATTTCCGATATTAGTACACGAATATCGCCTCTGCAGGACGAGAAGAAGGTTCTGGAAGATGAATTGCAGTCTTGTTCTTCTCCTGCTCCATTGCTCTCCCCGGAAGAAACCAAGGAGATTGTTCGCTCCGCTGCTGAAATCTTCGCCAGTGGTGATTTGGAAACTAAGCGACTACTGGTTAATTCTTTAATCAGTAAGATTGTTATCTATGAGGACTCAATAAAGATTTATTGGAAGTTTACCTGTTAAGCATTGGGGGCGGTGCACTTTTTTATGTAAGTTGTATTGATGGTTTCATAGCACATACGAGTAAAAAATCTGCTGGATATTCATAATTGCCTTGCATACGATTGATTTGTATCGTATGTTCTTCT
>JBKEBB010000077.1:0-2832 GCA_047972845.1 Bacteroidales bacterium | reverse complement strand
GTTGTTGGTCATCTCCTGTTTAATCAATCGATTGCTCTCTTTCTTTGTGATATCGCTGATTAATATCTCGAACGACTCTTTGATGCGAACAAGGTCAACTTGAAAGTAGCGTCCATCCGTTTCTATAATCACCTGTTCGAATAGATTCACTCCCGCGTCGATTTGTTTGTTGATTAGTTCATTTAAAGGTTTTAATTTTTCCTCCTCAAGAAAATAGGCTGCTTGATCCAATGTGAGATCGGATAGTATGCCCAGATAGTGAATGAAATGTTTGTTGGCGTAGATTAGTTTTTTGTCGGAACTGAATATAGCGATACCCTGATTGGCATGTTCAAAATGTTGAATCAGTTTGTTTCGTTCGTTTTGAAGTTCTGCTTCACTTGTTTGAAGTCGTTGGTAATATTTTAAGATCAAATCGCTCAATTCTCCCAATTCGTTATTAGGGAAATCGAAGGAGTCGGGCACGTGCCTGTCTTTTTCAATCGACATGATAAAGTTTCTCAATCCGTATATTCCACTGCCAAAAAGATTGGATAGGTAGATTACAAAACCCAGTGAAATCAGAAAAAGCGCGGCGACAAAAAGGAAAAAGCGTGAATCGGCTTTCAATATGTCCCTGATGTCTGAATTGTAGGGAAGTGCTACGCGGACATAATAATCATTGTACTTTTTGGCAAAGTAGAAATAATCAATGTGATTTGTGTCTGAGAATCGAATAGCCGTTCCTTCATTGTTAAGTTGAGCCTCCTCAATCTCCGGTCTGTATTTATGGTTAGGCATTGAGGATAGATTGCTGACAGTATTGTCATAACATACTTTTCCATTTAAATCGATCCATGTTAAGCGCAATGATTGAGGGAGTAGTTGAAGGATATCTTTCACATCCGCCAATCCTTTTTTGGAAATTATATCGGCATACTCTTCTAATCTTGTTTGCAGAATCTGTTTCTTATTTTCAGTGTCACGGTTGTACTGATAGGTAACCACACCCGCTGAAAAAACAGCAAAGAGGAAGAAGAAGTAAACAAAAATTCTGGCACGGAAGCTTAATTTCATACAATATAGATCTTTCAATAATATGCAGAGATGAAACTTTTACGAATTAACACCTATCTCTTTTGGGAGAGCAGTTGGATGATTTATATTCTCGTTTTACTAATTGACTCACCCATTTGACGATGCGAAGATACGGAGTGTATGTTACAATGCGATGACATTTGCATAAAAACGCCTTAATAAGACGATTAATCCACTTGTTTAGTGACGAAATCGTCAAATTGAACCGTTTTGATAGACAAAGAAAGAGCCTGAGAGGTGTGTTTTATCCTTCTGAATTATATATTTTCGGAAGTTGATCCCTAGATTATTCTATAACGAATAGATTGAATTATACATTTTGAGAAGGAAGTGTAGAAGTGTAAATGTTTTTTGAACGAAAGAGCAATCAACGTTTTGGTGTTCAAATAAAAAACTCTATCTTTGCGGTCCGATTATATCCAAAAACAAAAAAGAGATTAACAAATTTGGGTATTTCACAGTCTGTGTCCGACAGAGAAATACCTGCTGAATTTACTAACAACTAATTATTTAAGCAGTGGATACGTTAAGTTTTAAGACAAGTTACGTAAACAAAGCAACTGCAGATAAGCAGTGGATCGTGGTTGATGCCTCTGATCAGGTATTAGGCCGTTTCTGCGCTAAAGTTGCCAAATTATTAAGAGGCAAGTACAAGCCTACATTCACTCCTCACGTAGATTGTGGAGACAATGTGATAATTA
Organism: Bacteroidales bacterium; assembly: GCA_047972845.1. Classification (GTDB taxonomy): domain Bacteria; phylum Bacteroidota; class Bacteroidia; order Bacteroidales; family JBKEBB01; genus JBKEBB01. The sequence continues at coordinate 1,054 of JBKEBB010000077.1, read as the reverse complement.
TTAATGCCGATAAGATCAAACTGACCGGCAATAAGTGGAATGACCGTGTTTATTTTCACTATACCGGATACCCCGGTGGTCAACGTGAAAATAGTCCAGCGTCATTGATGGCGAAAGGTCCGGAAAGACTTTTCAACAAAACGGTTAAAGGTATGTTGCCTAAGAGCAAATTGGGTGCCGCTATTTTAACCAATCTTCATGTGTATGCGGGCTCAGAGCATCCCCATCAGGCTCAAACTCCTCAAATCGTAGATATTAATACACTTAAATAATCTCCCATGGAAGTAGTTAATGCATTAGGAAGAAGAAAAGCGGCGATTGCTCGCGTATTCGTTAGCGAAGGAACAGGGGTTATTACTATCAACAAGCGTTCGTTAGACAGCTATTTTCCCTCATCAATTCTGCAGTATGTTGTAAAACAACCACTGTCCAAATTGGCAGTTGCTGAGAAATATGATATCCAGGTGAATCTGACAGGCGGAGGTTTCAAGGGACAAGCTGAAGCATTGCGTTTGGCTATTGCCCGTGCGTTGGTTAAAATCAATCCGGAAGATAAATCCGCGTTGCGTAAAGAGGGCTTCATGACCCGCGACCCACGTGCTGTTGAGCGTAAGAAACCAGGACGTCCGAAAGCTCGTAAGAGATTCCAGTTCAGCAAACGTTAATCTTATTTTGGAGGATATTGGGAATTGTGAGTTGATAGTTGAAAATTTGACGATTAAGTCAATCAGTCAGTTTCATCATACAACAATTCATTACTTCGACAATAAATAGCGTTTAGTATCCAAACCGTTCGGACCGTAGAAGCTACCGACCGGTTGATTTAGCAGAATGTAAACGAATAAATAATCAAACATGTCAAGAGTAAATTTTGAACAATTATTAGAAGCAGGATGCCACTTCGGACACTTGAAGAGAAAGTGGAATCCAGCTATGGCTCCTTACATATTCATGGAGCGCAATGGTATCCACATCATTGATTTGCATAAAACAGTAGCTAAAGTTGACGAAGCTGCGGAGATTATGCGTAATATGGCAAAACAAGGAAAGAAAA
>JBKEBB010000068.1:0-2969 GCA_047972845.1 Bacteroidales bacterium | reverse complement strand
ATGAAACGGATGGTTCTGTGGGAATTCTCAACATCATTACCAAAAAGAACACAACAGAAAGTCTGATGGGAATATTCAATGCCAACGGAAGTACAGTCGGATCTCGCGGCGCTGACTTCATGTTGTCACAGAAGAATAAACGATTGACTTGGATGGTCGGGGGAGCTACTTTCATGCACTATAGGAAGAGCGATTACGAACAAAGCAAAGAGACTTTCATCAACGACACCACCAACTACAACGTCGCAACAGGAAAACGCGTAGGACGCAATTACAACTATTCCTTGAAAACAAGTCTGGGTTATGAGTGGGATAAAAGTTCCATTCAACTCGATTTAGAGGGAGGACACAGAGGAAGTGGTTACGACGGCAATTTGAACTACAGAGAAGATGTCTCAACGGGAGGACAACAAATCTCTTCCACAAAGTATAGGAGTCGCGATTATAAAGATCTTTACGAAACATTTCTCTCGGCAAATGTAGGGTTTGAACACAACTTCGACAAAGAGGGACAAAAGCTTAGCGGAAGTTTCTTTGCCACCTATGGAGGAAACGCCATGGAACTGTTTGAAAGTGATCTATTCAACCAAACGGAACAACGCCAACGGGGACACCGTGCCAGAGAGTCCGAATATCGCTGGACAATGCGAGGTGACTTGAGTTACGTGCATCCCTTCGGTAAAGAAGGAAAATGGGAAAGCGGCTATCAGTATAATATGTATATGGAAGATGGCGACTACCGAATAAATATGTGGAACCCTCAACAACAACAATTCATCGAATGGGACGACCAATTCTGTCGCTTTCTCTTCTGGCGGGCGATTCATACGGTTTACACAATGGCTTCAGACAAGATAGGTAATTTTAGTTATCAAATCGGAGTACGGGGCGAATATACAGACAGAAAACTGGAGAGTTCGATCAAATGGGCGGAGCATGTAGAACGACGGATGGAGTTTTTCCCTTCTGCACACCTTGGCTACTCATTTCTAAAAAGTAATACGATCAGTGGAGGATATTCACGCAGAACCACACGACCTCAGCTTTACTTCATGGAGCCATACATTACCTATGTGGACATATATACAGCCCAAATCGGTAATCCGGCAGTACGTCCCGAATACATCGACGCGTACGACATCGGTTACAAAAAAGACTTTGGCAACAACTATATCGCGGTAGAGTTTTTCCATCGCTTTCGTAAAGACAAAATCGAGCGTATAAAAGGAATATACTCTCCCGGAGTAACTCTCGATTCGATTGCCAATATCGGAAACGACTACTCTACAGGAGCTGAAGTAACCGCTGCACTCTCCCTCAAAAAGTGGTGGCAACTCAATCTGACCGGAAGCCTCTTCAACTATAGAGTAGAGAATCAGTTTAAAACAAACGGAAGTGATAGCGAAAGTTTGAACTGGCAAGCACGTTTCGCCAACACCTTCAATATCGGAAAGACAACCACTCTGCAATTCGATGGCGAGTTTGTAGGTCCATCGGTTAGTACTCAAGGACGAACAGATGCGTACTTCTTCGCGAACATGGCGGTCAAACAGTCGTTGATGAAGAATCAGCTGACAGCAATCCTTTCGATAAGAGACATCTTCGCATCGGCTCGTTATTATGGTTCGCAACGAGCACAAAACGTAGAGGTGCTAACCACTATTCGTCCTTATTCTCCGCTGTTACAACTCTCGGTTGCTTATACATTCAACAACTTTAAGAGTAAAAAGAGCAGTGACGGAGTATTCCAAGATCTGTTCGAAGGAACAAACCGATAACGCATCCGATATATAAAAGAGAAGGACTCCGGGAATGGCCGGAGTCCTTCTCTTTTATATAGTTCAACAATCAATTGGAGAAAACCAACTCACCACCACTCAACAGATCCGCGATACGGATAAATGGTTTATCAAGCAGCTTCCCGTTGAATGTCACCTGAGTCAACGGACGATTGTTTTTTCTATCCTTTTTTGTCACTTTCAACATCTTCCCATTGGGCAATGCGAGAGTAGCCTCTTCAAAACGAGGAATACCGAGCGCGTATTCACCCGAAGCGGAAAGAAACGGATAAAACCCAAGTGAGCTGAACAGATACCAGGCAGACATCTGTCCGCAGTCATCGTTTCCGGTCAATCCATCGGGATGATTCTGGTAGTTCGCATCTATGATCTGCGGGATTCTTTGTTGCGCCAAGTCGGGTCTATTGCAGTAATTGTACATATACACATAATGGTGTCCCGGTTCGTTATCATGTCTGTAATGTCCGTCATTGAAGTTTCGATCGAGCATAGCGATGAATTTTTCTTTTCCTCCCATTAGGTCAATCAGTCCCCGAGCATCCTGCATCACACAGAAAAGGTATGTCCAATTGGCACCTTCAGTAAAGCCCACATTCGCGCCATCCCAACTTCCGTCCGACCGACGGGCACGGAAGAATCCTCCTTCCGCATCATAGAGATTACGGTAATTCTTTGTTCGTTGCATCAATACGCAATAATCCTCTTCGTGTCCCAGCCCCTTCGCCATTTGTGCCACGCAATAGTCGTCCAACGCGAACTCAAGTGTTCTCGCCACCGACTCGTTTGTATAATCACTCGCCACATATCCCTTTTCTATGTAATAACTCAATCCTCCTCTGCCTTCAAAATGGCCGTTCCAAAAGTGGCGATCGCCCCATCTGTACTGATGATCATTGGTCGGAGGTGTAAAGGCATCCTTTCGTATCGCGTCATACGCCGTCTTCAAATCAAAACCTCGAAAGCCGTTTACGTAGGCATCGGCGATTACCGCATCGGCATGCGTACCGATCATTATATTGGTATAAGTAGGATTTGGCCATTTGGGAAGCCATCCTCCCTCTTTATACATCTGTACCAGCGACTGCATCATATCGTTCACCCGCTCAGGAACCACTAACTGCATCCACGGATGTTGCGCCCTGAATGTATCCCAAAGAGAGAAGGTGTTAT
>JBKEBB010000253.1:0-6505 GCA_047972845.1 Bacteroidales bacterium | reverse complement strand
CTCTGGGGGTCGACGACCCCAATAGCACGAATCAAATCATATGAGTGATAAAATTTCTGTTTTAGGTGCGCGTGTTCACAACCTAAAAAACATCGATGTAGAAATTCCGCGAGACGCGCTCACCGTGATTACCGGATTAAGCGGAAGCGGTAAATCATCTCTGGCATTCGATACCCTTTTTGCCGAAGGGCAACGTCGCTACATCGAAACCTTCTCTTCCTACGCACGTAATTTCTTAGGCACGCTCGAACGTCCGGATGTGGACAACATCACAGGATTAAGTCCGGTCATCTCCATCGAACAGAAAACCACCAACAAGAATCCACGTTCAACCGTAGGAACCACAACCGAAGTGTACGACTTTCTCCGTCTGCTGTTTGCCCGAGCTGGTGAGGCCTATTCATACCACACGGGCGAAAAAATGGTAAAATACACTGAGGAACAGATCTATCAACTTATACGGGAAAACTACATCAACCGGAAATGTTACATCCTGGCTCCGGTTATTAAAAACAGGAAAGGACACTACAAGGAACTATTCGAACAGATTCGTAAAAAAGGGTATCTGTCTGTACGTGTGGACGGTGAGATCAGGGAAATACTTCCCGGAATGCGTTTGGATCGATACAAAAATCACAGCATTGAAATTGTGATAGACAAACTATTGCTCTCCGAAAATGACGATCGCAGGCTGAAAGAGAGCTTGAAAACAGCCATGAGACAGGGCAATGGCTATGTAATTATCTTCGATCCGGATGGACAAACCGTACGCCATTTCAGCCGCTTTCTGATGTGTCCCTCCACAGGTTTGTCATACAGCGAGCCCGCGCCTCACAACTTCTCATTCAACTCTCCTCAAGGAGCATGTCATAAATGTAAAGGCATTGGCACCATCTCCGAAATCGACCGGAATAAAATCATACCTGATTCTTCCAAAACCATCCACAACGGAGGAATCCTTCCTTTAGGTAAATACCGCAACTCAACCATTTTCTGGCAGATCGAAGCCCTGATCGAGCGGTATGGCCTGACGATGAAAACACCCCTGTCCGAGTTTCCGGATGAGGCGATTGATGAGATAATGAACGGCACTGACGAGCGGTTGAAGATTAAAAACGAATCGCTCGGCAACTCCAACTACATGCTCACCTACGAGGGAGTGATTCATTACATCGAAATGATGCAGGAATCGGATCTGCTTGGCACATCACAAAAATGGGCCAATCAATTCATCAAAACATCCGTCTGCCCCGAATGTAACGGGATGCGACTCAACAAAGAGGCGCTCCATTATCTGATCAATGGGAAAAACATCGCCGAATTGTCACAAATGAACATCGGCTCGCTTCAAACTTGGCTCACGGATATCGAGTCCACGATGAATGACAAACAACGAGTTATAGCCACTGAGATACTAAAAGAGATTCGCGCGCGGATCGGCTTCATGGTCGATGTGGGATTGGAATATCTCGATCTGAATCGCGCGTCACAAACTCTTTCCGGAGGCGAGAGTCAACGAATCCGTCTTGCCACGCAAATTGGATCACAGCTGGTAAATGTGTTGTACATACTCGACGAACCGAGTATTGGTCTGCACCAACGTGATAACACCAAACTGATTCATTCACTCAAACGGTTGCGCGACAGCGGAAACTCCGTGATTGTAGTTGAACACGACAAAGAGATGATGCTGGAGGCCGACTGGGTAGTCGATCTCGGTCCACGGGCAGGACGACTGGGTGGTGAAATTGTCTTTGCCGGTACCCCGGCCGAGATGCTGAAGACCGACACCCTTACCGCCTCCTACCTCAACGGACTGAAGAAAATAGAGATTCCCCAGATAAGAAGACCGGGAAACGGCGACAAGATAACACTCTTCGGAGCCAAGGGGCACAACCTGAAAAACGTCACCCTCGAAATTCCTTTGGGCAAGTTCATCTGCGTGACGGGTGTGAGCGGAAGCGGTAAATCCAGTCTGATCAACCACACTCTCCACCCCATTATCAGTCGTCAACTTTACCGTTCGCATCAAGAACCGCTCCCATACAGTTCTATCGAAGGATTGGAACACATTGATAAGATTGTCAATGTGGATCAATCTCCGCTGGGAAGAACGCCACGTTCCAATCCCGCCACCTATACCGGAGTCTTTTCGGACATTCGCAACTTGTTCATCGAGCTGCCCGAGGCCAAGATTCGAGGCTACAAACCGGGACGTTTCTCGTTCAACGTGAGCGGAGGACGCTGCGAAGTATGTGCCGGAAACGGATACAAGACAATTGAAATGAATTTTCTTCCCAATGTGATGGTTCCGTGTGAAGAGTGTCACACCAAACGCTATAACCGCGAAACTCTCGAGGTGAGATACAAAGGAAAGTCGATAGCCGATGTGCTCGACATGACGATCAATCGCGCGGTGGAATTTTTTGACAATGTGCCCGCCATTCTGAACAAGATTAAAGTATTGCAAGAGGTGGGACTGGGTTACATCAAGTTGGGACAACCCTCCACCACCCTATCCGGTGGGGAGAGTCAACGGGTGAAACTGGCAACCGAACTGTCCAAACGCGATACGGGACGCACACTCTATCTGCTCGACGAACCAACAACAGGCCTTCATTTCGAAGATATCAAAGCCTTGCTAATGATCTTAAACAGGTTGGTGGACAAAGGAAATACCATTATTGTGATCGAACACAACATGGATATTATCAAATGCACCGATCACATCATTGATATTGGTCCCGAAGGGGGCGACAAGGGTGGATATATTTTATGCGCGGGAACTCCAGAGTCCGTAGCCAAACAATACACCACCTACACCACTCAATACCTGCGAGAAGAGTTAGAGATGAAAGCTCCCTAAGGAAGGAATTATTGTAACGAGATCCCAAGTTGAAATAACTCCTCAAGAAAACGAATATACCTTTACATCAAAAGGAGCATACGTTTCAGTTAAAAGGTTTAATCGTTTTGACTGAAACGTATGCTCCTTTTTTCAATAGAAAGGGATAGAAAAAATGTTTAAGGCCTGTCAATGGGCTTTTATGGGGTGATAGGTGATCTAGAAATAAACATAAAAAGAAAAAGGATGTGTCAATTATTTAGTTTTGTCCACTCTCATCAATATTTAAAATTGTAATTTTGTAAAGAAAAATAATTATAATAGACCTTATGATACACAAACACACTGGTGCATGTTTATGCAAGAGAATTACATTTGAAATAGTCGGAGATTTTGACAGTTTTTTTCTTTGCCACTGCAAATGGTGTCGTAAAGGAACCGGTTCGGCTCATGCTGCAAATTTGTTTTCATCAACAGCTAAGTTAATGTGGTTAACTGGTGAGGATATAGTAAAGACCTATTACCACAAATCAACAAATCATGTAAAAAGTTTTTGTTCCAATTGTGGTTCTGCACTGCCTAATATTCAAATGAGTGGAACACTTTTGGTTGTTCCTGCCGGATGCCTTGATAGCGAAATATCAATTCTTCCACAAGGTCATATTTTTTACGCATATAAAGCCAAGTGGGATAGTGATCTGCATAAAGTTCAGGTATTTGATCGTCTTCCAGAATAGCATCTTCTTCTAAACTAGAGATATAAAGATTAGATTCTCATGGTAATAAACCTGTACCTGTCATAACTACGGAACGATATTTTAAAAACCTGCCTACTCATTTTCAAACCTCCACAACTCAACAATTCCTAAACGATTCCCCGATTAAACGATTCCACATTTTCACACCGATTAAACGATTAAACGATTCACCGTTTCTCCCACCGCTCACTACTACCCTATTCCTTGAAGGTTTCTCGTTAAATCATCCAAATAAAATGCACATTCTTTTCATTAGGGCAATGAATATAGGTAAAAATCTTAAAAAAGGTGACTGTCATTCAATTCATTAGTTAAATATCCAACCTAAGAAGATATATTTGGCCATGAATAACACAAATAACAGCTATGAAAACCAGTCTATCTTTTAACGATTCGAATAATCGGTATAATAAATCAGATTAATGAAATTATCCAATGTGGGATGATATGATATGATATCATCTCCGTGTATTGCTTCTATCTGCTCATTTCAATACCTCCCATCAAGAGTATCTCTTTTACTTCTAAAACATAAGCTCTCACTTAACCAATCAATCGTATGCAAAAAACAATCGCTATTCTTGCAACTACCCTGCTAATGGTTACAGGGTGCACAGGAGAGAAACAATCAACCGATGAACTGATCACAATAGATGTAACCACAAGTTATCCCAAAAAGGAGCTGATTCTTCAAGATTTTATGGATGTAGAGTATATCCCGCTGGAGACAACGGATGAGTTTCTTTGCCGTGGAAGAGTATCGGCTGTTGGTAAAAAAACAATATTAGTAAGAAACATTGCTATTGACGGGGAGATTCTTCTTTTTGATCGAAATGGTAAGGGGATAAAGAAAATAAATCGAAGAGGACAGAGCGGAGAGGAATATTCATATATTCATGGAGCAATCTTGGACGAGACTAACGGTGAGATATTTATCAATGACAATTCACGGAAAGGAATATTTGTATATGATCTGGATGGAAAATTTAGGCGATTTCTAAAGCACAAAGAAAACTCTTGGTACTCTCCTATTTTACATAATTACAATGAAGAAGAATTTATTTGGTGGAATTCTTCCTTTGAAGCAGATAAAAATGCGGTAGAAATGCCTTCATTCTTCATCACATCAAAGCAGGATGGATCTATTGTGAAAGAAATAGAAATACCAATTGAAGAAAGGAGATCTACGAACCTTCTTAAATACAATGATGTTGGTAAAGTGATTGAAATACAGGGACCATTTTTTATTCCAACGATTCCATATCAAGATAAATTGATATTCACAGAGCCATCATCAGATACAATATATTACTATTCGCCTGATCACAGGTTGAAACCATTTATAGTAAAGACTCCTGCAACGAAAACAATGGAAACGGAGATATTTCTTTTCCCTTGGGTACTACTTGATGATTACTATTTTATGCAAATCTCCAAAAAAGCGTATAACGTTCCAAAAATCAATATCATGTACGACAAGAAAACGGGAGCAATTTGCGAATACGAAATGTATAATGATGATTTTACCAATAAACAACCCGTTAGCATGATCGGGAGAATTGGATACAATGGTGACGTTATATTTTGGGATACGATTGAAGCATTCACTCTTGTAGAGGCGTACAAAAAGGGTGAATTGAAAGGCCGATTAAAAGAGATTGCCGCAACACTGAATGAAGAATCCAATCCGGTGATAATGCTTGCAAAATACAAAAAATAGAGAGTGTATTGTGAAAAAAATTAGTAATAATAAAAACATCAACCGCATGAAAAAAACGACTGTTATTCTTGCAACTACCCTGATAATATTCACAGGATGCACGGCGAAGAAACAATCATCCGATGAGCTGATCACAATAGATGTAACCGCAAGTTATCCGAAAAAGGAGCTGATCCTTCAAGATTTTATGGATGTAGAGTATATCCCACTGGAGACAACGGATGAGTTTCTTTGTCGTGGAAGAGTATTAGCTGTTGGTGAAAAGATAGTACTGGTAGAAAATACTGCTATTGATGGTGAGATTCTTCTCTTTGATCGAAATGGCAAGGGATTAAAAAAGATAAATCGAAGAGGACAGAGCGGAGAAGAATACACTAATATACATGATGCACTCTTGGATGAAGCAAATGATGAAATATACATCAACGATGGATCACCTAAAGGAACCTTCGTGTATGATCTGAATGGGAAATTTAAACGAGAACTAAAGCATAAAGATGATACGATGTACCCGATTGTCCGCAATTTTAATGATGCAGGGTTGATTTGGTGGAACTCGGCCTTTGAATTCGATCTTAATTCGGTAGAAATGCCGTCCTTCTATATTACATCAAAACATAACGGAACAATTACTGAAGAGATCGAGATTCCAATTGAAAAAAGACGATCGACGAGAATTCATACGTATGATGATAAAGGTAAAATTATTCAATCCATAAAGCCATATTTTATTCCAATTATTCCATTCCATGATAAATGGATACTAACAGAGCCTTCATCTGATACGATTTATAGTTATTCCCCTGATCACAAATTGAAACCGTTTATAGTAAAGACTCCTCCTATGAAAGAAATGGATACGGAAACATTTCTTTTCCCTTGGGCACTACTTGATAATTACTACTTTATGCAAATTGCAAGAAAAACAAATAATTATTCAATGGTTGATATCATGTACGACAAGAAAACGGGAACAATTTGCGAATACGAAATGTATAATGATGATTTCACCAATAAAAAACTTGTGCACATGATAGGAAGAATAATTTACAATGAAGATATCATCTTTTGGAATGCCATTGAAGCGTTTACACTTGTAGAGGCGTATGAAAAGGGTGAATTGAAAGACCGATTAAAAGAGATTGCCGCAACACTGAATGAAGAATCCAATCCGGTGATAAT
>JBKEBB010000240.1:0-3962 GCA_047972845.1 Bacteroidales bacterium | reverse complement strand
AACGCTTTTTTGAGCCTCTTGTCGGATTCGAACCAACGACCCCGAGATTACAAATCACGTGCTCTGGCCAACTGAGCTAAAGAGGCAGGTGGGTAAGCTTACTATATCGCGCCGCTACAACTACCGACCCTTGCTGCGGTCAGGCCCTGGGGGATTAAGCAGGAGCATGCCGTATAGGACTTACCCGAGTGCAAAAGTACTGCTTTTAGATGAATTGTGCAACACAAATTCTGTTTTTGAGCATGAAATTGTGATACTCGGAAATGAGTCGATTGATTTACAACTATTTGAATTCCGAATCATTTAAATAACGGAATCCCCTCAGCCATTCGTTTGAATGTACCCGCTTTTTACCGGGTAATTGAAGCGAAATAACCTTCAAGGCTCCCGTTGCGGTCGCTGCTTTAAGATACCCATCCGAGGTGATGGATAACGATCCGCACGAGTGTGTGTTTGCATCTTCGATTATTTCGGTCTCAAATATCTTTACTTGTTGAGGTGGCTGTCCGTTGGTGTGAAGGGTGGTTAGGGCAGCGGGGTAGGGGGATAGTCCCCGTACAAAGTTGTGAATGTCTATGGATGACTTATTCCAGTCGATGGTACAATTCTCTTTGGTGAGCTTGGGTGCGGGACGGAGTGTTTGAACGTCTTGAATCAACTCACTCTGAGGAATACTTGTCAGTGTGTTGTTTCGAATCGCATCGACGGTTTTAACCACCAATTGTGCACCCAAGGTCATTAACTTGTCGTGGATCGTGCCCGCGTTATCAGAGGGGAGAATGGGGATGGACACTTTGTCGATTACCTCTCCCGTATCAATTTCATGAGTGAGAAAAAAGGTGGTAATACCTGTCTCTTTCTCGCCGTTGATAATAGCCCAGTTGATGGGTGCAGCACCCCGATATTGGGGGAGGAGCGAGCCGTGGAGGTTGAAGGTGCCGAGCGGAGGCATATTCCACACCACTTCGGGAAGCATTCGGAAGGCAACAACGATCTGCAAGTCCGCCTTCAGTGTGCGGAGTTGCTCAATAAATATTTCGTCTTTCAGTCGTTCGGGCTGAAGGAGTGGAAGATCTTGAATCAAGGCATATTCTTTTACGGGAGAATATTGAATCTTGTGGCCCCGTCCAGCGGGTTTATCTGGCATGGTAATCACGCCCACCACATTGTATCCGCCCTCAACCAATGCTTTGAGCGACTCAACAGCAAACGTGGGCGTACCCATAAAAACAATTCGAGGATTCATATAATATGATTCTTAGATTGAACAAATAATGAATAATGTTTACTCCTTAGATAGATTCACCAGCACCTTTCGGTAGGAGTTGAATATCTTGGATTTAGAGACGAAACCAATGTAACGACCGTTATCGACCACCGGGAGATTCCATGCACCGCAGCGATCGAATGTTTTCATCACCGAATCCATGCTCTGACCCACCTGGATATGATCCGGGGCACTGATCATAAATCGCCTTACCTGAAAGCGATCATACAGTTCGGGACGAAACATGATGTTGCGAATGTCGTCGAGCAGTACCAACCCGATCAGTCGTCCGTCGGGAGCCAATACCGGAAAGATATTCCGCTTCGCCTTGGCAATAACCTTTACCACATCACCCAGATACATGTCGGCCGTAACGGTTTCGAAATCTTTTTCGATCAGTGAATCCATTTCCATCAATGTCAGCACGGTTTGGTCTTTGTGATGGGTGAGTAGCTCCCCTTTTTTCGCCAAACGCATGGAGTAGATGCTGTGGGGTTCGAATATCTTGATGGTAAGATAGGCAACAGTCGATACGATCATCAATGGAATCAAAAAGTTATATCCTCCTGTCAGCTCCGCGATAAGGAAGATTCCGGTAAGGGGAGCATGCATCACCCCGGACATCAATCCGGCCATTCCGAAGAGTGCAAAGTTGTTTTCGGGCAGGTAGGGAAATAGATTCAATTGATTCATTCCGTACGCAAAAACAAAACCGGCAAGGCAGCCGATGAAGAGTGTAGGGGCGAAGATTCCTCCGGTTCCACCTCCTCCGTTGGTAGCACTGGCCGCGAACACTTTCATCAGCATCACCGCCACCGCAAAAGCGAAAATGCCCCATTGAGTGTCTTTGAATTGATAAAAAAGACTACCGTCGGTTAGATTCTGCGAGTTGTAGTTAATCAACATCAAGATGGTGTTGTATCCCTCTCCGTATAATGGGGGGAATATAAAAATCAATATGCTTAGCAGTACACCTCCCAATGCCAGTTTCTTAAGTGGCGAATTTATTTTTCTAAATATACCTTCCGAGAAATTCATGGTTCGGGTGAAATAGAGCGAGATTAAACCACAGAATATACCGAGGAGTATGACAGACGGTACCCTTGAAAAGTCAAACGGAATGGTATTGGCGAAACTAAACATCGCATTGCTGTCTGTAAATATATAGGAGACGGTGGCCGCCGTGACAGATGTAATCAATAACGGCAGTAGCGAGGTCATTGTGAGATCGAGTAATAGAACTTCCAACACAAAAACAAGACCCGCGATGGGAGCCTTGAAGATTCCTGCAATCGCACCAGCAGCACCGCATCCGACTAACAGCATCAATACATTTTGCGGCATTTTGAACAGTTGCCCCAATGACGATCCGATGGCTGATCCGGTAAGTACGATAGGGGCCTCCGCTCCTACCGAACCTCCAAACCCGATGGTAAGCGAGCTGGCTATAATGGATGAATAGTTGTTGTGAGGTTTGATCCGACTCTTTCGTTGAGACAGGGCATACAGAATCTTAGTGACCCCATGGCTGATATCGTCCTTTACAATGTATCGCACAAAGAGTCCGGCCAACAGAATTCCCACTACTGGATATACCAAATAGAGGTAGTTTGCTCCCTCGATCACAAAATGGGAGGTGAGCAGGTATTGGATGAAGTGAATGATGTACTTGAGGATAAAACCTGCTAATGCAGCCAATAGACCGATCACAAAACTGAGAATCAGGATGAAATTACGCTCTTTAATGTGGGCCTCTCTCCAAACGAGCAGTCGGATGTACCAATTTTTGTTTATCATATCTTTGTTTGAACTATTTCTGTTGGTTGGGGAGCGTGTATTATATACCCTTCCCTACAGCAATGGTTTTTAGTGTATAGAAAATTATTCGCAAATCCATTACCGGATTTATATTGCGGAGATAGATCAGGTCGTAAGTAGATCTTTTAATCATCTTTTCCACCGAATCGGCATATCCATATTTTACCATGCCAAGCGATGTTATTCCCGGTTTTACTCGTTGCAACAGGTAATATTCGGGATGATTCTCTACAATGGTTTGTATGTAGTAATCTCTTTCAGGTCGTGGCCCGATAAACGACATCTCCCCACGAAGGACATTGAACAGTTGAGGGAGCTCGTCCAATCGGTGTTTTCGCAAGAAGCTCCCAGTTCGAGTTATTCGGTTGTCTTCTTTGCCCGACAATAGAGGAAGATCTCTCTCCGCGTCTGGAACCATTGTTCTAAACTTATAAAGAGTAAAGGAATTTCCTTTATATCCGATTCTTGTTTGTCTATACAATATAGGAATTCCCTCTTTTCTCCATATCATAGCGGCAATCCATCCGAACAGTGGGGTGAGAAGTATTAATAGGAGAAGAGCAAAAAAACGATCCGAGATATTTTTTACTATCAGATATTCACTTGGCACATACTCTGGTGGAAGCTCCGTGTAAGGTCGGGTCATGAGGTTGTTCATTTGGATATAGCCAAACGAAGGAGTGAAGTCCGAACCTACAATCTTTATTGGCAGAAAATAGTGATAGAGCTTTTTTATGACCTCTTCCTGATTCTCCTGTTTGGCATTTCTATTCAATGCCACAATCAACTCGTCGGGACGATATTTATGGATGATTTTATCAATCTCCTCAATAGTACCTACAATCTTCTTTTCATTGGTTATTCGACTACAGACAGG
>JBKEBB010000231.1:0-3490 GCA_047972845.1 Bacteroidales bacterium | reverse complement strand
AGCAGGTAAAAAACATTCTTTCACGTACTCAAAACGTGGTGGACGTCGATTGGACTGTGGAAGCACCTCAAGTTGAATACCAGTTTGCAGTGGATAAGGACAAGGCGATGAAGTTAGGATTTCCTAACGGTCAAATTGTTGAGAATATGCGTGCGGCTCTTTCCGGTATGCCGATAGGTGTATTACATCAGCATGCTGCAGTCAAACAAACATCCATTCTACTTCAACTTCCCGAAAAGGATAAAGCAGCAGTAGAGGATTTGATGAGTGTAAAAGTAGTCAATCAGCAAGGATATGCCGAATCAATTGGGAATCTTGTCAACGTTTCTCAAGGAGAAAAAGCCAAAAGCATTTACCGCAAGAATCAAAAGCGTGTAGTGTATGTATTGGCAGAAGTGGCAGGCGATCTCGAAAGTCCTGTGTATGCAATGGCTGATGTATCAGACGAACTCTCCAATATTCAACTTCCGGCGGGATATACGCTACAAGAGGAGTACAGCAAACAGCCCGATTTAGAGAATAACTTCTCATTAAAATGGGATGGAGAGTGGAAGATTACGTACGAAGTGTTCCGTGATTTAGGGTTGGCCTTTTTATTGGTTCTGATCATCATCTATATTCTAATTGTAGCGTGGTTTCAAAATTTCATTACTCCCTTTGTTCAATTGGCTGCCATTCCACTCTCTTTGATTGGAATTATCCTCGGACACTGGGTGATGGGAGCTTACTTCAGTGCCCCTTCAATGATTGGGTTTATTGCACTCGCGGGAATTATGGTGAGAAACTCGGTATTGTTAATTGATTTCATCGACATTCGTTTGAAAGATGGCATTCCATTGAAGCAGGCGGTTATAGAGGCAGGGGCAGTTCGTACCACACCTATCATTCTAACTGCGGGAGGGGTTGTCCTTGGTGCGATAGTCATGTTGTTTGATCCCATTTTCCAAGGATTAGCCATCTCATTGATGGGAGGCACCATTACTTCTACCGTACTTACATTGGTTGTTGTTCCTTTGCTATACTTCAAGATGTTGAAGAATAAAGTAAAATAAGTGTAACCATCTAATTGAAATTCAAATGAAACTAATCGTAGTATTAAGTATTGCCGAATATATGGAGCAGGTAACCAAACTACTCCATGAAGCCGGAGTAAAACGTTTCAGTTCTGTTGACATCACCGGATATAAAAAACGTAATGGATTGTCCTCCCTGAATTGGTTTGGTTACACCTCAGAAGATGCTAAAACAAACTCAGTGATGCTTTTCAGTTTTGCTCCTGAAGAGATTACGGACAACGTTGTTCGAGCCATTAACGAGTGTAACGATGAGTCGAAGGATCCGTTCCCTGTTCATGCGTTTGTATTAAGTGTTGACAATTTCTCCAAATTCATATAACAATGAAAAAAGAAGATATCATCCGTTTAGTTGCCGGTACCTTTATAACAACCGGTACTCTGTTAGCCTATTTTGTGTCTGTCAATTGGTTGTTATTGCCCTTGTTTGTTGGGTTAAACCTATTTCAGTCCTCAATAACAAAATTCTGTCCTCTCGAGTACTTTCTTGAAAAGATGGGAGTGAAATAGAATCATTCAGTAAGTGAAATAATCTATTCTATAAAATCGGGGAGTCTGTTGTCAGAACAAACTCCCCGATTTTATTTTACAACAGTCCTATATTCGAATTGCTAATTCTTCTTCCGATAGCTAATTATCGCCCATAGATTAACCACAATAGCGAACAAACCCAGAATCATAAGCTGTGTGGAGATGTCATACAAAGAGCTCCCTTTTAAGAAGATTCCTCTGATCACTTGCATAAAATATCGTAGCGGATTCAAACGAGTTAGCTCTTGCGCCCAAAGAGGCATACTCGAAATGGGAGTAAAAAGGCCACTCATCAGAAAGAACACAATCATAAAGAAAAACATTACAAACATCGCCTGTTGCATTGTTTCCGAGTGATTAGAAACAACCAACCCGAGGCCTGAAATAATCAGAACAAATAGTGCAGAGGATACATAGATAGGGATTAATCCTCCTTCGGGATAAATACCATACGCAATGGAGGCTATAAGTAGGCATATAGACAATACTACAAATCCGATTATCCAGTAAGGAATCAATTTTGATAGTATGAAAACCAATTTACTTACCGGGCTCACATTGATCTGTTCAATTGTTCCTCTCTCCTTTTCGCTTACTATATTCAATGCGGGGAGAAACCCCACAATCATAGTCAACAGCATCACCATTAGGGCGGGAACCATATAGTGTTTGTAGTCCAACTGGGGATTGAACTGATACAACACAGGACTAGTACCGGACAGTTTGACCGACGGATTGATTGATTGACGTGATTCTGCGATCACATTATTCAATATCGAGATCAGATATTGATTTGACAATCCACCCTTGATTCCATTCACCGAATTGGAAGATATGAACAGTTGTGGGGAGTCGTTTCGTATCAACAGTGCTTCATATCCACTTGGAATTTCTAAATAGGTATCGGTACTCCCCTTTTCAATCATACGTATCGCATCGCTGTGCGACACCGTCACTCCCGCGAGAATAAAATAGGGAGAGGAAGCTATCCGTTCGGTTATTCTGCGAGATGTCTCACTCCGATCATAATCAACAATACAGATACGGATATCTTTTACCTCCATAGTCCCGACATGGGGAAACACTAGCATCATCATCAGTGGCATCATGATGATCATCCGTGGAAGAAACGAATTCCTTCTAATCATTTTAAACTCCTTTTCGAGCAGATATTTGAGTGTCATCACGAAAGTTTGTTTGAGAATTTCTTAATACTTACAACTATTAATCCGGTGGCCATTGCAGCAAGTACAAGCAATTCCAGCCATGCATACGTAATATCAAGCCCTTGTATCATTATTTTCTTTATTCCGGCCAAATACCATCTGGCAGGTAATAGAGTGGATAGATATTGTAACGGAATAGGCATATTCTCAATCGGAAACATCATACCGGAAAACCATATAACCGGCATCATCAACACCATCCCTGAAATCAGCATTGCACTGACCTGAGTAGCCGCGAGTGTAGAAATCAACAATCCCAACGCCAGTCCCACCACTATGTACAGAAGTGAAAACAATATCAATTGGAGTAAGTTGCCCGCAATAGGCACATCCAACACAAATACCGACAATAACAAGACGGTGGTTAGGTTTATTATTGAAAGAAAAAAATAGGGAACCATTTTCGCAATGATAATATTGATAGGTTTAATAGGCGAAACCAATAAAATCTCCATCGTTCCACGCTCTTTTTCTCGAACTATACTGATGGATGTCATCATAGCGCATATAAGCAGTAAAATAAGAGCCATCACTCCGGGTACAAAATTGTATGCTCCCTTCATTCCCGGATTATACATCATCTGCGACATAATCATCGAGTTCTCCGTTGGATTAAACATCACCATCTGAGCATACATTGCCATCATCTGTCCTGAGTTT
>JBKEBB010000208.1:0-3971 GCA_047972845.1 Bacteroidales bacterium | reverse complement strand
CAAACCTTTTACTCAAAAGGTATATACGTTTGAAGTAAAAGGAATGCTTCTTTTTCACAGATCGATTTCCTCGCCTGTTTTACCACATCCCACAACCGAAAGAAAGGATCTTTTTGCACCTATTTTGGAGGCATACAATCGTCATTTTAAGGAATAATCATCAGAGGTATTTGTAGTTAAGAAAGAAAGAATTATCTTTGCAGCTCGTTTTCGTGTAGGCAGAAAAGTGATCGACCTGTAGTTGACCGCCTTGCGAAGGTAAAACTGTAATTTATAACAGATGTACGCAATTGTTGAGATTCAAGGACAACAGTTCAAAGCCGAAGCAGGCAAGAGATTGTATGTTCATCGCCTTGACGCCGAAAGAGGCGCTGAGGTGACTTTCGAGAATGTATTATTGGTTGATAACGATGGAACTGTAACCGTTGGTCTTCCTACAGTAGAAGGAGCCAAGGTAGTATGCGAAGTTCTTTCTCATCTTAAAGGAGAGAAAGTAATTGTTTTCAAAAAGAAACGCAGAAAAGGTTACAAGAAACGCAACGGACACCGTCAGTGTTTCACCGAAGTGAAAATCAAAGAAGTAGTTGCTTAACCCATTAAATTTTAGAACAAAATGGCACATAAGAAAGGTGTAGGTAGTTCAAAGAACGGTCGCGAATCGGAAAGTAAACGATTGGGCGTAAAAATATTTGGTGGTCAGTTCGCAAAAGCAGGAAACATTCTCGTTCGTCAACGCGGTACAGTTCACCATCCAGGTGAAAACGTAGGCATAGGTAAAGACCATACCTTGTTTGCATTAGTAAACGGAACAGTAGTTTTCCGCTGCAAAAAAGACAACCGCTCGTATGTATCGGTTGAGCCATTGGCATAAAACAGTTCCCGAAAAGATTGTAAAAAGGGTTGTCTTCCAGACAACCCTTTTTTTGTTGGTAAACTTTCGAGAAAGGGCTATCCATAAAACCAAACTTTGGTAAACATATCTACAACGTCTCGCTGGCTGTACTTGCCTTAACACAGAAGGCTCTCACACTCTATCCTTCGTTGCTGATTTCAAATGAAAAGCTACTACTTATCGAATCTGATTATAGGGATCCCCCCAAGTCAAGCAGTTGAATAACTGCAACTCTTGCTAATCGATATGGAACAACCATCGAATACTCTATTTCCTTATAGGCATACGCACGGAAAAATCAATCGAAAATAACGCTTCAATAAATATCGCTATATTTCCGATAAGCCATTTCAATATAATTCTTGCAAAGTTATATATTGAGCATCATATCTCGTCTTAGGAGTATAACTTTTTCGGGTTGAGTGTATATGGCTACTATCTATCTCATTTGCTGACATAAACTCGACTAATAAGTACATTTCCGTAGTGGAAATATTTCTATATATACTATTATCTAATTCATCGGCGGCTTTCACTAAGGCTCCTTTTTTTAATGCAAATAGATGCTGTTCTACATCAGTTCTATGATGAAAAAGAATATACCCCAATTGTTGCAGATTTTCAATGATTTCCATTGAATCTTTCGTGTATTTTACTCCTATTGCGATTCTGCCATCTGGTAAGAAGGTCAGACTCTTTGAAGCATAACTTTCCATCATCACCATCAAAACACCATTTCTATTTGAATCTGGGATTGCGGATATTGACCGCTCAACGGCTTTTGTGAGTTTTGCTTCTGGATCTTCTCCAATTGACACCTTCTCTACAAAAAAGTATTGTTGTAGTTCTGCAAGTAACGCTTGGTTTTCTTCTTTGTACTTTAGTTCTTTGTCTAACGCTAATGAAAAATATTCTTTTCTATGATATGGCTGAAAAAGTTTGCCCAAAACTGTTTGGAAGTTGGCCTTGATGTACTCATCTGCACTTACTCCATGATGTGCGGTCATAGCATAAAACTCGAAGCGTGTTTTTAGCATTTCTTGAATTTCCTGACGGAATCTTTTACGAACCTTTTGTTTCCACTGACTCTTGGAACTATCATTATCTTGGGCATAGAGGGAAACGACGTATAAGAAATTTACATCATAGTGGCTGATGAGCAAAGTATCACGGTCGAATAAACGATTCTCAAAGTGACGCGAAATAAACGACTTTTGCTTATTTTCTGTGGGATAAATATCTTGGGCATACGATAATTCATTATCCAAGCGTGCGCTGATAAAGAAGTTGGGTACAATATTATATCCCTCAGTCAATTGATTGCGATAACATTTTTCCTCCTCTCTATTATCAAGGAATAGATTCATATTCCATTGTATCACATTTCGTGCATAGGGATATTGCTTGTAAACAGAGTCGTCCGAAATAGAATTTCCAATCTTATAATATTTGCTATCACCTATATAATATATGGATTTATTGTCCGTATTAGTTAGTCCAATATCCTCATAGATATGATCAACTCGCTTCCCATCTTCTTGGTCTTTTAGACCTCTTGGAAGCGTCTCGTTTTTATCGCCCACTAATTCATCAATCATTGCCTCAAACACAATATTGTAGTTTTGAGCGATTAAGTACTCTTGCAAGTCACTAGCTACTGAAATGTTATGCGACTTATCGAAGAAAGCATAACATAGTCCCCATAATTCTAATGCCTTATCCGAAAAATATTTGTATTTAATTTGACGCAATCTTACCTTACCGAGTCCATTAAGATAATTATTGAACTTTGCTCCTAATATTAAATCAAAACCAACGTTTATGTTTACTGGAAAGCCATATTTTTGATTGATGTGGCGAAGAATAGAAAAGAAGATAACCAATAATTCCTCATCAAAATTTATTTGTCGCTTCTTGTTAATTGGATTCAAATAGATGGGGGCATTCTTTTGTACAATAGCCGTACTATGAACGATGGTACGTGTCCAATTTATTTTATTATGACCGGAATGTATATTTTTTAAGATGGTCATGAATAAATTTTGGTTCTTGCGATTAAAGTCAACCAATGCCAACAGTACCTCTAAATAGGTATTAGTCATATGGCGGTGGTTCATACCCGCTTGCGCCATCTGTTTATGAAATACAATATCGTTATGGGGATTGTATTTGTTATAGACATATAATGAGCGATATATCCACACGGCAAACTCATAGATAAATCTTCGTTCTTCCTCCGTTAGTCCTTCCGCTTTTTCTACGTGAATAATATCTGCAGGTTCAAGATGAGAGAAAGCTCTTCCATTCCTATCAATAAGAACCTTCGGTAAAATGAAGACACAATCCCTTATATGTGGGTTATATAGATAGCCAACATAATTTACCACCACTTCGTGATTTATGTTTTCAAAGAAGTCGAGCCCTTTTAGCACATTGTTTACGTCCGAAGCTTGGTAATGATAGCCTTCTATTAATATTCGCATTAGTTTAACTTCTCAATTGTTATACCCCAATCAGCTGAATTTACTTTATCTATAAAGTCTTGGATCCTTTCAAGGTCAAATTGATTGGAAACATGAATAGATTCTCCGTTTGGTAGTTCTATTATTTTCGACTTTTGATTGAGTTTTAGATCTTTTGAATCCTTAGTCCTTTCATTGTAAGTTTCGATAGTCTCCACAAGATTTGGCATTTTCACACCTAACGACAACCAACTGTCTACCAATTCATCTGCTGTTATATTGGGGTGATGTGACGCATAATATTCTACTGCATGTTTAACAACACTCCCCTTGCTAAATCCACGACCACTATTATTATCCCCATTAAATATATACTTAGATGTGTCTTGATTGTTAGAAAAGGCGCTTTCTGACCCATTCTCCTCATAGAATATATCCTCATTTTCATTCAAGCTTGTTTGGGGTAATACTCCATTAGCCTCCATGAAAGCATATAATTTTTGGTAATGATGCCAAAAATGGTTGGTGAAGTTCTTGAAAATAGTTTGTAACTTCAAGGCGAAACTAAAGAGGAGATGAGCTCTGCTGGAGAGCAACTCATTAGCAATAGGTTTCAG
>JBKEBB010000199.1:0-2235 GCA_047972845.1 Bacteroidales bacterium | reverse complement strand
TATTTGTTGATAGCTTTGCTACCTGCAAACATTTTTGATTTGCCATTTTTAATATCTCTACTGATTTATATAATCTGTCTAGCTCTTCTTGCTCTAAATTGTATTCCACAAGCTCTTTTACACCATTTCCTGTAATAACTGCTGGAACACCCATGTATACATCTTTTATGCCATATTCACCATTCAGCATCGTTGATATTGGTATCACAACATGCTCATCTCTGATAATTGCCTTTGTAATCTTGGCAACCACAGAGGCTCTTCCGAAATTCGTTGCCCCTTTTTCTTCTACGATGTTATAAGCAATCTGTGCAATCTCTTCTCTTACCTTACTTGTCTCAACACCGGCTAGTCTTGCCCGATTATCCACAAGAATTTCATTGAATTTTTTACCACCAACGGTGATCTGGCTCCAGGGGATTACCATGGAATCCCCATGTTCACCTAAGCACATGGCATCTACACTTCTAGGATCAACTCCCATTGTATCAGCCAGATAGCAACGAAGTCTTGCGGTATCCAGAGCCGTTCCTGTTCCTATTACTCTGTTGGGAGCCAAACCTGATACCTGCTGTACCAGATATGTCATCGCATCTACTGGATTCGTTACAACAATAAAGATTCCATTAAATTCGGTTGACATAATCTCATCAACAATTGATTTTACAATAACCGTTGCTTTATCTAACATATCCAGTCGTGTCATGCCAATCTTATACGGTGCGGCCACAGTGATTATTACAATATCAGAATCAGCGCAGTCAGAATACTCACCATTTATAATATACATTTTTGTTTCCGAAAAGCCTCTGGAATGCTGCAAGTCCATGACTTCCGCCCAGTTCTTCCCTTTTCTTAGATCGATTAAAACAAGATCATCACAGATATCATTGATTACGATCTGATGTGCTAATGCGATTCCTACGTTACCAATACCAACAATTGCGACCTTACTTCTCTTTAAAGCCATTTTGTCTCTCCTATCCTTTATATTCATTTTATTTTACTGAAATCACTTCTTGCTCTATGCTATTACATATTCTTGCATCAGTTTTTCAAACGCAGGAAGAGAATTCATAATACATTCATACGAGACACAATAAGCTAGTCTAACATAACCTGGACATGCAAAGGCTGATCCCGGAACCATTAGAATATTATATTTCTTTGCGGAATTTACAAAATCATTCTCGTTTGCTACCGGTGACTTTACAAACAAATAAAAAGCTCCCTGCGGTTTAATACACTCCAAGCCCAGACGCTGCAATCCTTCATATAATGCGATTCGATTTCTATCATAATAGGAAAGGTTTACTTTCGTATCCAGACATTCTCCTATTACCTTTTGAATCAGGGATGGAGCATTTACAAAGCCACTGATTCGATTGGCAATTGTGGCAGCTGCAATGACATCTTCGCTATCCTCTAATTCATCCGGTATTACAACATATCCGATACGCTCACCAGGAAGAGACAGGGATTTACTATAAGAATATACCACTATTGTATTGGGATAATATTTTGTTATATATGGTACTTCAACCTGATCATAGGCTAGCTCCCGATATGGTTCGTCGGACAACAGATAAATTGCTTCCCCAAACTCCTTCTGCTTTTCTGACAGAATAGCTGAAAGCTCCTTGATTGTATCCTCCGAATAAACAACG
This sequence comes from Bacteroidales bacterium, assembly GCA_047972845.1. Classification (GTDB taxonomy): domain Bacteria; phylum Bacteroidota; class Bacteroidia; order Bacteroidales; family JBKEBB01; genus JBKEBB01. The sequence continues at coordinate 568 of JBKEBB010000199.1, read as the reverse complement.
CCTGTCGGATTATGGGGTGTATTGATTATCACAGCTCTGGTCTTAACTGTAATTTTTTCTCTCAATTCTGCTAAATTAGGCTGAAACGTACTTGTGTCCGGTGATATTTCCACAAGTTTTCCATCATAATTTCTTATATAAGAAGCATACTCTAAAAAGTAAGGTGCAAATACAATGACTTCATCCTCTGGATTGATGATTGTCTTTAAGATAATATTTAACCCACTCGCTGCTCCAACCGTCATGATCAAATTTTTTTTAGAAAAGCCTGTCCCAAATTTGGAATTCAAGGATTTGGCAATTTTTTGGCAAACATCCTCGAATCCGGCATTATTCATATAACCATGTAAGGCTACCGAATCTTCCTCATCAATCAGCTTTTGAATTGCTTCCTTTACTTCAGCCGGTGATGCAACATTGGGATTGCCCAGACTAAAATCATATACATTCTCCGGACCGAATTCCTTGCGTAATCTGTTTCCTTCTTCAAACATTGCACGTATTACCGAATTACTTTGCAAATAAAAACTCATCTTTTTGGATACCATATTTTCCTCCATATTCAACC
>JBKEBB010000174.1:0-7348 GCA_047972845.1 Bacteroidales bacterium | reverse complement strand
TGCAGAAACTCAATATTATGTAACAACCTGATTCTGGTGTAGAATCAGGTTGCTGCTATTCGTTGTTATGGTATCTATTCGTTGTCTTCGGCAATAATGCTATCCAGCTTTTCCGACATTTCTCTTACCACATCCGGATATTCCAGGTATAGATTATGTTGTTCGAGGGTGTCGGTGCTAATCCTGTATAATTGACCGATGGGTCCGTTTGGTTCGGGTTTCGCATGAGTGGGTTTGGTGAACCCCCCTGATCCGAGCCCACGGATGTATTTCCATTCTCCTTTTCTCAGACCAAACATTCCGGCACTCGAGTGATAGACTACGTGGTCCCTGTTTCCCTTCTTTTTACCTTCAAGCAGGGGCAGCATACTCTGGCTGTCTTCGCCCTCTTTTGGTAAACGTTCATATCCCGTCCATTCGGCAATTGTGGCAAATAGGTCAATCAAACTCACCGATTCGGCCACCTGTTTGGCTTTGATCGACGAGGGTTGATACACAATCAATGGGATATGGTGTCCTCCATCGTGCACATCGGCCTTCTGTCCTCTTCTGCCTTCGTTGCTTTTGTGTTCCCATTGAGCTATGTCGGATGCAGACCAGGGGGCGCCGTTGTCGCTGGTTACTATCACAATGGTGTTTTTGTCCATTCCCAATTCCCGAAGTTTCTTTACAACACTCCCTACTACCGCGTCGGTATGAGCTACAAAGTCACCATACGTTCCCATTTGACTTGTGCCCACAAATTGTGGGTCGGGTACCCACGGAGTATGAGGCGAAGTAAGTGGTAGGTAGAGGAAGAAGGGATTCTCTTTTCCCTGTTGAGATTCAATATAGCCGATGGCCTGTTTGTTGATCGTTTGCAGACACTCTTCTACTCTAAACTGATCCGATATTTCTCCCTGACGCCACCATACTCCCCGTCCCCAATAGCTGTCAGTGGGTCTGCAATGTGAAGTGTCATAATCCATCACTGTCCCCTCTTTTCGCAATGGATAGATGTCGCGTGTAAGCATCGATACACTTCCTACCGGTTGGTGGTTATGCAAGAAGAGGTAGGGAGGCATGTCCAATGAGGCGGGTAGAATGAACGATTCCTCGAATCCATAGTTGTTGGGTCCGTAAGCCACCCCTTTCGAGTAATCGATGTTGGTAGTCTCGTTATATCCCTTCGATGTAAGCATGGGTATTGACGGATCTTTGGGTTGCCATTCCACTCCCAAGTGCCACTTGCCAATGATAGCTGTGTGGTATCCTTTTGTTTGGAGGATGGAGGCGATGGTGGCTCTTCCTTTTTCAATTACCGGACCTCCATGTCCGTTAATGGCTCCCGATTTGAGTGGAGACCGGAAGCAGTATCTACCCGTTAAGATGCCGTAACGGCTCGGCGTACTTACTCCCGAACTTGAAAATGCCTGCGTGAAGGCGGCTCCATGGGTGGCCAGACTGTCCATGTTTGGCGTGGCGCTTTTCGCTTTGGCATTGAAATAGCTTACGTCCCCGTAGCCCAGATCATCGGCTACAATAAGTACAATGTTAGGTGGCATTATTGCTTTTTCGCTGGTAGAGGTACACCCGATAAGGGGTACACTTGCGAGGAGAAGCGAGTGTGCCATCTGATTACTGAATTTCTTTTTCTTGAGATCGTTCTTTTTCATGGAGTTTCTTTCTATTGGGGTGGAAAGTGTAAATAGTCGTTTTACAAGTTGTAGTTTGTGTATAATTAGTATAAAAAGAGGCCTGTGGTGATGTGATTCGGTCAAAAGTGTTACATTTGCCAATAGGATGGGTTCTGTTTTTTTCGATACTTTCTTTCTTTTGTAAAGAAAAGTATTACCTTTCGCCTGAATTTCATCCAACCTATAGGATACGTTATCTATTCATCCAATTCTGATTCTTATGAGAAGATATATGTTGAAACGTTATCAAAAGAAGCTTGTTTCCAAGCTTAGTCGTAACAAACAGTTGCGGCCGTTTCACGAGTTAAATTCGATTATTCTGTTTGTCGATTCGCATGATGTTGATCAAGCCGCCCAATTGTGTAAAAGACTCGAAGAAGCGGGGAAAAAGGCGACTGTATTTCTCTTTGGTAAAACCAAAACTAAGCAGTCACTTCCCGATTTCAACTACGTTTGCCTGCCCTCACTCTTTTCGCTGAATAAGCGTATGGACGAATATATGATGCAGCTCAACAGCATTCAGTCTGATGCTTTATTCGACTTCTCCACTCAATTTAAAACGGTTGCCAATCTGATGCTCGCGGCCAGTGTCTCCCCATTAAAGGTATCCATCGACCAAGGAGACAATCTACACGTTGATATTCGTTTCGGGGTAATTCCCACAGCAACGCTTCAGCAAAAGTTTGAAACGGCGGTGCAATGTGTGGACATGATGTCTGTCAGCGAACGTGGTTGATGGTCTGTCTCTTTGAGTGAATCCCGACCTTTCACCGGAAGTCGGGTCTTATCATATCTCATTTTTCGATTTAGTACTCTCCCGTCGCCACTATGAGCGATGCCAAGTCGCCTATGCGCTCGCCCAATGCGGCGGGTACCACTTGACAGTTGGCAAGAGAGATGTCGATGCACTCCTCTCTCATCACTCTGCTCATCTCGGGAATAAGCATATTGCCGTCGCGTGTAAAAATGCTTCCTATTACAATCTTCTCCGGGTTGAGAAGGTCAACCAAAATGGATAGTCCGGCTCCCAGCTTGCGGGCACATTCGTTCACAATCTCTTTGGCCAGTGGTTCACCCTCCTTGGCACGTTGGAAGATCAGTTTGGTTGAAATATCATCTCCTTTGTAATCCTCGATCAGTTTTCCGGTGTATCCACTCTTTTTGGCCTCCTCGAGCATGATCGCGCCGAGGTTCACAATCCCCCCGCCGCTGCAAAAACCTTCGAAAGACCCCGCCTTGTTGAATCCCACCGGACCCGTAGGGGCCAGTCTCATATGGCCCACCTCTCCGGCACAGTCATTTTGTCCCGCAAACAGTGCTCCGTTGATAATCAATCCGGCTCCCATGCCTGTTCCGAAGGTAAGAAAGATCATGTCTTTGGTTCCTTTCCCCGCACCCAACTTCCATTCGGCCAGCGCGCAGGCGTTGGCATCGTTTTGTATGCGTGTGGTGATGCCGTATTTCTCTTCAAAAATACGCACGATCTCCACATTGTCCCAGCCCGGTAGGTTGGGAGGGGAGAGAACAATCCCCCGCTTGCTGCTCAACGGACCTCCGCAGCTGATACCGATGCTTTTGATGTCGGCTAATGCAAGCCCGTGTCTAACAATCATCGAATCGATGATGGAAAAATAACGCTCTATTGTTTTGTCAGGGGTAATGGTCTCTTTGGTTGCGAAAACCACCTTGTCAACAATTTCAAATTGTGAGGTGGATAGGATGACGGCCATTTTGGTACCGCCTACGTCAATGCCAATGTAATACATGGTGTTTCGATTTTGTGGTTATGTGTGTAGTTATTGTTGTGATATTAATCTTCATCAATCGGAACCTGTTTCACTCTTTTTTTAACAGGGATCATTTTTGTGGCCAGAATAGTTATTCCTACCATCAGGAGAATGGAGAGTGCAAGCCAAAGCGGATGTTCAGACCATAAGAAGGTTTCGGGATCGAAATCGATCTTTTTCTCCCGCACCAGATACTGGATAGTCAGATAGGCGGCGTTGTTGTAGGTATGCGCGAGGATCGGAAGCCACAACGATCCGCTCCACAACAGTAGATACCCGAGGACCGCTCCCAATATTACACGGGGGACGAATCCGTAAAATTGGAGATGGATCGCGCTGAAAAGAATAGCTACCACCCAAATCCCTACGTGAGGGTTCTTAATTCGTCGGCAAACCGCATTCTGAAGTCCTCCTCGAAAGAGTAGTTCTTCTCCAATGCCTGCCAGCAGGGCTACCAATGTGAACGACGACACATAGTCGAACAGTCCGTTTCCTTGAATCAACTGCTCGATGGCTCCGCGTGCCTGCTCTTCTTTCTGTAGCAGGGAGGATTCAAGCCAGGCGAGAGACTCGGGGAAAACGATTGATTTGTTCAGTTCTTCCAGCCAGCCGATAAGGGGCGATATGGAGGTCATCAACAATAGCATGATGCCGATCGACAAAGGGGTAATGCCCGTAGTGAGCGAGAGCGATCGGAGCGGGTGCGAAGAGATCAATCTCATCGTGACGAAGGTGGGTATGATAAATATGAACAGGGAGGAGATCAGCTGGATGATTCGCAGCATGCCGGTCGATACCGTGGCCGTTTCGGAGGGAACGAACCACAACAATGCCGCCGAAATACCCCCGGTTAAGAGGGTGAATAGTAAAAACACCACCGCGGCGGTAATCAATTTATAAAAGGTGGATCGTTGCGAAGCCATATCAATGGGTTAAAGGGGTGAAGAGGGTCACTGTTCGTTGTATAAACCATCTATGAGAACAAAGATAGCTACTTTGATTGGGATACAAAACAGCCAATGTTACTTTCCTTTTTTACCTATCCTATTGATGATTGAATGCGGTCGATGTAGTCAATCGCAACCGATGTTGTAGTTATTTCAACCGTATGTCTATTGGCTGCCGTGTACACCGTAGCGAGTTGCGGTGTACACGGCAATCAGCCACGGTGTACACCGCGGGAGGAATACGTCGTTACTGTTATGGTAAAGGAAGTATTGAATGATATGAATAGGAGTGGTTCGATCCGGAAATAAGAGGAGTTGATCGGAATTATTTTATAGGCTGCAAAACAAAAAGTATCCGTTGATCGGATAGGGTTTCAATCCTTCTTTTTGTTGGAATTCCGGTGAGAGATCAGTTGCTTGTTTCTCTGAAATCTGTTATCTTTGTTTCCGTTATGACAGACTATATTGTATCGGCAAGAAAATACCGCCCCTCATCGTTTAAATCGGTAGTGGGACAGAAAGCCTTGGTGCAGACGTTGAAGAACGCTATATCCGGGGGTAAATTGGCTCATGCCTACCTGTTTTGCGGTCCGCGTGGTGTGGGTAAAACCACGTGTGCCCGGATTTTTGCCAAAACAATCAACTGCTTCAACCCTACCGCCGAAGGCGAGGCATGCAATGCCTGCGAATCGTGTGTGTCGTTCAATGAGCAGCGATCGTTCAATATCCACGAACTCGATGCCGCTTCGAACAACGGGGTGGAACATATTCGTGATCTAACCGCTCAGGTACAAGTGCCTCCTCAAGTAGGTAAATACAAGCTCTATATCATTGACGAGGTTCACATGCTTTCTCAGGCGGCGTTCAACGCCTTTCTGAAGACCTTGGAAGAGCCACCTCTGCATGCTATTTTCATTTTAGCAACGACCGAGAAGCATAAGATCATCCCGACCATCCTTTCCCGCTGTCAGATTTACGATTTCACCCGTATCAGTGTGAACGATACCGTTGAACATCTGAAGTATGTCGCATCAAGCGAGGGTGTTGAAGTAGAGATCGAGGCACTCAATGTGATTGCCCAAAAGGCCGACGGTGGAATGCGCGACGCGCTCTCGATCTTTGATCAGGTGGTGAGCTTTTGCGGAGAGAAGGTTACCTATCAAGCGGTGATCGACAATCTCAATGTGCTCGATTACGACTACTACTTTCGTTTGGTCGATATACTTAATCGCGCACAGGTGCCTCAAGCCCTTTTGCTGTTGGATGAGATCATCAACAAGGGATTTGACATTCAGAGTTTCGTATCGGGACTGGCCTCACATCTTCGTGATGTGTTGGTTTCGAAGGATGAACTAACCATTTCGCTGCTTGAGGTGGCTGATGTAGTGAAAGAGAAATACAGACGGCAGGCGGCTGAAACTTCGATACCATTCCTCTACCGTGCGCTTGAGTTGCTTACCGAATGTGAGCTGAACTATAAGCAGAGTAAGAATAAGAAATTATTGGTGGAGCTATCCCTGATCCGACTTGCCCAGCTAAACAACAGTGCTCCGCCCGAATCCTCAGGCGGTCAAAAAAAAAATATAGTCCTTGATCCTCTTTTCGAATCTCAATCCGTAGGTTCGACTGTGGGTGCGGCAGCGAGTCAGTCGTCCGTGCCCTCCCCTCAATCCCCGGAATCTGTGAATCAGAGTAATGCCGTTGCTACTTCTACTCCCGTTGTGTCGAGTGGTGGTTCTACCGATCAAGGTGTGGCCGAGTTCACTCAGTCCAACTCGACTTCCCCTGCACCGCGCCCCACGATTGGAATTACCCCGCGTGTGTCAATACTCCGTAGAAACAAAAAAGAGGAGACTCCCGTAGGAGAAGAACAAACAATTGAACAGGATATTCTTGATGCGCCATATACCGAGGAGGCATTGATTCAAGCATGGTTAGGGTTCTCGAAACTGATACCCGAGGAGGTGATGTTGCGGGTCACCATTGAGTCGAGTCTGCCCAAAGGATTGAACAACGACTCGTTTACAATCGAGGTGGACACACCTACCCAGCAATCGATTGTCAACCTCCATAAGCAGGCCATTCTGGCCCATCTCTCCAAGGAGTTGCACAATAATCGACTTAATTTTGAAGTGGAGTTGACCGATCCCGATGCCGCGCCTCGTTTTAAAACTTCGCAGCAGCGATTTGCCGATATGTTGCAACGACGTCCCGACCTGCAACAGTTTAAGCAGCAGTTTGGATTGGAGTTGGTGTAACGGCCAGCCGATCCCACCTCTTTGCAGGAACCAATTATTCGGGTGGAGTGGACTATATGTCTATAATCGTACGCCCGAACGGCAGTAAGGCAACCACCATCAGTTTGAAGTGCTGGATTCCGAAAGGAATACCAATGATAGTAATGCAAAAGAGTACACCCAGCGCGAGATGGGCCAATGCGATGGTCAGTCCGCCCAATACGATCCAAAGAATATTCATCACGGTGGAGAGGATGCTTCCGCTGTTGTCGGACACAATGGTGGTTTTACCGAAAGGGAGCAGTGCTAATGTCCCGATTTTGAATAGCTGATACCCGAACGGTATCCCGATGATGGTAAAGCAGAGGAGTATTCCTCCGATCATGTAGCCCACAGATAGCAACAGGCCTCCAAAAATGACCCAGATAAGATTTCCCAGACAGCTCATAGTGAATGTATATTTAGTGTATTCAATGCGTGTACGAATGAGGGAATGGCTGTTGAGTGAGGTTTTCGACAACTAAACCCGTGTGTCGGGCGTGCCCGTTTGACAGTGGGAGAGTATTCGTTTGCAAATGTACAAGAATAATGGTATATATGCCAAAAATGGTTGGTGAAATGTAGCTGAAACACCCGTACATACTTGATTTCAGAGAAGTTTATTGAAATTCGTTTCAATAAACTTTTTTGTTATGGGAAAA
>JBKEBB010000059.1:0-5273 GCA_047972845.1 Bacteroidales bacterium | reverse complement strand
CTTCTTGATATACTGATTCAAGGAAACCGCCTCCCAACGTATTGTAAACTTCAAACATAGCACCACGAATTGAATAAGTTAGTTTTTCTTCATTCATAGCAATTGAGTATTTTAATCCGTGTAGATCCGTGTAAATCTGTGGTTCTGTGAAGAGAAATTTATTCGAAGTAGTTCATTGTTTTGAATCCTCCGGCAGCGAGGTAGGCATCTTTCTTCATCAGTTTGACGTCCGACATCATCATATCTTCTACCAATCCTTTCAGATCGTATTGTGGCGTCCATCCCAGTACGGTATTTGCTTTTGTGGGATTGCCTATCAGCAGTTCCACTTCGGTGGGACGGAAATAGCGCGGATCAACCCCAATGATTGTCGTGCCGATACGTGATTTGATTCTCTCCAAGTATTCCTCTCCAACCGTTTCAATGAATCGATTGGCATCAACGGCAACGATGTATCCTGTTTCGTTCACCCCTTCGCCTTTGAAATCGACTTGAATTCCTACTTCCGCGAAAGCCATGCGTACAAATTCCCGTACTCGTGTGGTTACTCCGGTAGCAATCACATAGTCCGAGGGTTTCTCCTGTTGCAGAATCAGCCACATGGCCTGAATGTAATCTTTGGCGTGTCCCCAATCCCGTTCGGCCGAAAGGTTTCCCAAGTAGAGCGCCTCTTGTTGTCCAAGGGCTATTTTAGCTGCCGCACGGGTGATCTTACGTGTCACAAAGGTTTCTCCTCTCAGTGGACTCTCGTGGTTGAACAGAATCCCGTTTGAGGCATGCATGTTGTAGGCCTCCCGGTAGTTGACCGTAATCCAGTAGGCATACATCTTTGCTACGGCGTACGGACTTCTGGGGTAGAAAGGCGTTTTTTCGCTTTGCGGTACCTCTTGTACCAATCCATACAGTTCGGAGGTCGAGGCCTGATAGATTCGTGTCTTCTCGCTCAATCCCAGCAAACGTACTGCCTCCAAGATTCGGAGTGTGCCAATTCCATCGGCATTGGCGGTATATTCGGGTGTGTCGAAAGAGACACGCACATGGCTCATAGCTGCCAAGTTGTAGATTTCGTCCGGTTGTACCTCCTGAATGATTCGAGTCAGATTCATGGAGTCGGTCATGTCTCCATAGTGTAGAACCAATCGTCTTCCGTCCACATGGGGATCTTCGTATAGATGGTCGATGCGTTCGGTGTTGAACATCGAAGAGCGTCGTTTAATTCCATGCACCATGTAGCCTTTCTTCAATAAAAACTCGGCAAGATAGGCTCCGTCTTGTCCTGTAATTCCTGTAATAAGAGCTCTTTTCATTTTCTTCTGATTCGGATTTGGAATGCCTTTTCAATCGGCGTTTCACTAACAAAAATAATATATCCGCCACCGCCGGCGCCACTTAGTTTCCATCCCAGTGTTTGAGAACTGTATTGATCAATCACATCAAACACCTCTTTGCTTACCATATTGGGAAACATGCTGATCTGCGCTTCAAAGCTTTCGCGGAACGATTGTCCGAAGGCGGCTGTGTCATTCTGTTGGAGGGCTTTCCAGCAGTCGTCAGCAGCTTTGCTCAGTCGTCGCGCTCCCTCTTCGTTGATGGAAGTGTTGCTTAGCACATTGAAATCGGATGCTCTCGGTGCAAGTGGCACTAACCACAGGCGCGATTCGATCCACTCCAGCATGTCGGGTTCATGGATCGACTCGATCTGCTCAGGCCAATAGTGATTGTTGTAGTAAAGACGATTCAATCCGGGAAGGACGATTCCCAACGAATCCTGCGATCCGCTCACATAAGAGGTTCCGGGAGGATTCTCAAAACAAAACAGTATTTTCGCCAGTTTCTCGCTCTCGCCTTCGGGAATGTCGGTTTGCCACAGTTCGATCGCTTTCTTCCGTGAACTGGTGGCCATACCCGCACGGTCGTTGAATTCGTAGTCCGGCTCGATGGAGATAGTCAGCACCGCTCCCGGATAATACTTGCTCACATACGGCTGATCGAGCCAACCTCCCGCCAGATCTATTCGATAGGGAATCCTACACTCTTGGCGGAGGGCTGTAGTGGATCTGGCAGGCAGACCCTCCCGAGGAATTCGTTTGCTGACCACATAGCGAATGCCCAGTTCACTGCACAGTTTCTCTTTTTCGGGAGAGTGCCCGTCGCTGTTTACAAAGAGGATGTCAGGATTCAACGCCTTCATGTCCTCAAGAAAGTCGAGCACCCCGCTTCCACGGTTTACCCAAGCCTCTTTCACGCAGCGGAGAGCCTTCACCATGTAGAGACGTTCGTTTTCGGGATTGACTGTTTTGCGAGCCTTCAGTTCGAAAATAGTTTGATCCGAACCTATCCCTACATAGAGATCACCGTGACTTGCCGCCTCCTCAAAGAAGGCCACATGTCCGCTGTGAAGCAGGTCATAGCATCCCGAAACAAATACTTTTGGTTTATTCATTGGTTACATATATGCTTTTAAAGGAGCGATTCTCTCGTTGGACGAGAGGTTATTCCTCTGTTTATTTCTTATTATTCTAAATTTGTGCAAAGATACGGACTATTCCTAAACAGATGTTCTCAACCATCCTATCAATCCATCTCAAGCTATTCTTTTCTTTCAAACAAAACACGATCCATGTACAAGAAGATAGGGCTTTAAAAAGGTATATTCCTTTTATATAAGACGAATATACCTTTTTAGGTAAAGGAATATACGTTTTGAACAAAAGAAGGGCTCCTTTTTTTGAAGGTATTTATTTGAACGATTTCAACTCAAATACCTTGTAGATATATTTCAGCATAAAGAGAGGAAGACAGGTCCAAACCCCGTTTCTTTTGCATGCCAAAACATCTTCCCTGTTGTGAAACAGATAACTTTTTAGTCCCGCTGTACTCACACCGCCCATACGCATGGTTACAAAATCGAGGGGTAGGTATTTGATTTTGATCTTTGTTTTATAGATAAAACGCAGTAACAATTCAAAATCAGAGGCAATTTTGTAATTGAGAGAGTAGAGTCCATATTTTTCAAAACACTCTTTTCGAATATAGCACGAAGGGTGTGCAGGCATCATTCCGAAGCGAAACATCCACGGACGAAATATCTTAGATGAGTAGTATCGAACACATTTGTCCGGATTGTCATCGTTTACAAAATGAACATCGGCATACACCATCTCCAGCGAGCTATCTTGTTCAAACGCGTGTGCAACCGACTCAATAATGGAGTGCGAAGTGAAGAAATCGTCCGAATTCAAGATCCCGATAACATCGCCCGAGGCCATTCGAATTCCCTTGTTCATGGCATCGTAGATTCCTTTGTCAGGCTCGCTGAGAACTTTTATCCGCTCATCATTGGCTTGAAGATAGGGTCTCACAACGTCCATTGTTCGGTCTTTGCTATTTCCATCGATGATGAGATACTCGATGTTGGGATATGTTTGGTTTAACACACTTTCAATGGTGTCGGCAAGCGTTTTTTCGCTATTGTATGTGACTGTAATTATACTGATTTTCATCAACGGGATAGAGAGTAATAAAGTAGTTCGAGACGATATTTAATTCTATATAACAGGGACAGATTACTTTTTTCGGCAGTTGTGGAGGCATTGTTCTCATGTCGTCGGTAGGCAATCAAGGGCATATTTACAAAGACTACCTTGCCCTTTCTGCTAATGATCAGTCCGATCCAGATATCATGCATAGCAATAGGAGGAATTGGTAGAATATAGGTTAGAAACTCTTTTCTGAAGGCAATGCAGCAGCCTAAGAAGCTATTTCGTAGAAGATTGTTCCAATAGCCATTACGTGAGTGATGATGCGCAAAAAAGGAGTCGTTTAATATATCCCCTTTTGAATCGACAATGGTCGCGTCGTGAACAATCATGTCAGCGGTTTGCAGCTGCTGAACACATACCTTTACCTTGTCGGGCAACCAGATATCGTCTTGATCCGATAAAAAGATATATTCACCGCGCGCATTATAAAGCGCGTTTTCAAAATTGCCTATGATTCCTTTTCGTTTCTTGTTTTCAACTATCTTAATCCGAGCATCATTCATTACAGCAATGATGGACAGTGTGTTGTCAGACGAGCCATCGTCCGAAACAATCACTTCATCATCCCCAGATAACTGGGATAAGATAGAGTCAATTTGTTCTTTTATGTAGGGTACACCATTATATGTTGCTATACAAACTGAGATCATAATGAGATTTATACGTAATCGAAAATATCTGTCCAATACAACAGATAAAATAGATTGGTGAATGTGATTAATATTATCAAAAGCCTGCTTAGGTAAAGAGGTTTGAACATATAAGAGAGGAATGGAATCAGAACTATTTCAACGGGGAAAAAGAGCTCACTTAAACGGTTACTTGCAACCGGAAGGAATGAAAACAGCGGATAGCATGATATGCCGATCGCATAGATTGAAATAGCGAGAATAAAATAGGGCGATTTCTCTTCGATGATCTTCATTCGGAGAAGAAATAGGGAGTATATCAAACACTTAAATAATATCCGAGGATTGAATATTGTGATCTTGTCATACATTCCTTTTTCTTGGAGCGCCATATATAGCTCTATCTTCTCTCTGATAAACGGAATCGGGATCATGGTAAAAAAGTTGATACCTAACATTCCGATTATAAAACTGATAGGAATGAGTAGATAAATAATAATCCAGTTGGGCTTTTGGGGATTGATAAACCACAGAACTAAATAGGCCAGGGCAGAAATGTGGAACAACGAAGCCAACCCGATTAGCCCGATAAATTGGAGGAATTTTCTTTCGTACAGTGGTTTAATAGATAACAAAAAGAATGCACCCGCTACACCCATCCGCATTTGGATAAGATCATGAAATGTGAAGAGGAGAGAGAAATAGACCAATATACTTAGGAAAACCAGATTCGATAGCCTTTTGATGGCGTACAGCTTTATGGAGATTCCTACACATGCGTAGATAGCAAACAGGATAAGATGACTCTCACTGAATAGGCCTACAAACCAGGATAGAAACTTAAATGATGGCTCAACGATATATTGATCATAGTTGCGGAACATATTTACATATTCCTTGTAATCCCGAATTGTCTCAGACCGGAATACGGCTGTGAGAATAAACAGGAATCCTATTGCCCCAACGATAGAGAGTTCTATCTTCTTTTTGTATGGTTCAAAAAGGGCAAGAATAGAAAGAATAAGAAATATTGCTACTAAATAGATCTTCATTGCGAATAAGATCGTAGTTATTTTTGCAGAATTCTTCTGCTTGTGTTGAT
>JBKEBB010000104.1:0-19159 GCA_047972845.1 Bacteroidales bacterium | reverse complement strand
GTTTGGGTTGTAACCAGAGATAAGGATACCGGTTGGTCGGGTGACGTTTTGCCTCCATCGCAAAACGGTCATGCGCGCTTTCGTCCTATTCAGGAACAGATTGATGAGTATGAGTACATTGCACCGGATGGATATGGATATCCTATTTACTCTTCGCGAGCAGTAGCAGATGGGTATGACGATGCAGATCCGTATGAGAGTGTTAAAAGGGATCCGCGATTCTATCGTGATATCCGTTATCATGGATCTATTTATGCAAATACAACTCTTAATACAGCTGATGGAAAGGATAAAGTGAGTGGAAGTTACCTTGAGTCTGCATCACATTCCGGTTATTATATGCGTAAGTTTTATAAAGATGGATGGCTTTCTGGATCTGGAGGCCACGTGATTAATGCTCCTGCGATTTGGAGACTTCCGGAAATTATGTTTATCTATTGTGAGGCTGTTAATGAAACAACGGGGCCTAACGATGAAATCTATAATATGCTTAATCAGATTCGTGCTCGGTCATTTATGGCACCGATTCCTCCTGCAGCAAAAACAAACAAAGAGTTGATGAATGATTACATCCAGCGTGAGAGACGTGTTGAGTTATTTAGCGAGAATCATCGAATTTGGCATTTACGGCTTTATTTAGAACCAGATAATGCAGCAGAGCTTGCTCGCGAAGCGAGTTATCAAGATGCGGATAGTTGGCCATATCCAAAAACTCAACGTTGGTCTCATGGTATGAGACCCGTCGAAGATCCTGACGGAAAGATTCTTGTTGGAGGGAAGAAATACAAGATGGAACGATTCAACCTTGTTGAAGGACGTGTATTTGATACTCCCAAACACTATCTATTCCCAATTATGTCGGACGAGCTTAAACGTACTCCGAATCTTGTACAGAATCCGGGTTGGTAAGAATTGACCAAACCTAGTGTTATTTAAAACGAGGAGAAAAGGGTGTTGTTTCAACATGCCTTTTTCTCCTCAATTTGTTTGTATGCTTTTTTAAGTGTGCTTACAAAGCTACTTTTAAACCGACGAAGTACATTCTCGGAAGGGTAGGACCATATACATACGAGGCATCTTTCAACGGCCCGAAGTCGAGATCCTTTTGATATGAATCAAAGATGTTTTTCACTCCCGCACTCAACTCTATGTTGGTAGCCGCGCTCAGTTTGATGTTGTATGCGAGCTTCACTCCCATGTCCCAGAACGTTGGGGTCTCTTTTTCTTTATCTACCACAGTTGTTCCGTCATTGATCGTGTGCTTCACAAGCATGGATCCTGTATAGTTGCCAAACAAAGAGGCCGTTAAATTCTTATTGATTATAAAATTGGAGGTGAAATAACCATAGTGATCAGGCGCACGAAACATTCTTCTCTGCGGAGCAAGATCATCCGACCATCTTTCAGGTTCGTTGTATTTGCTCGATTGAATGGTATATCCGAATTGAAGATCAAACACGTTGGGAAGCGCGACCTTTCCCTCCAAATTGATTCCCTTCACTTTTGCTCCCGATCCGTTTCTTCTTTCCCATATCATCGTTCCATCGGGTCTTTGTCCCATTTTTTCCAATGTGAACACATCGTTGAGCATGGTGTAGAATCCTTCTACCAACAAATTGGTTTGAATATTTCCAAAGTTGTGGTATAAGTCGGCCGATGCGCTAAGGCTGTGTGAGTATTCCGGTCTGAGGTTGGGAGATAACTCGATCATTGAAAGATTTCCCGCTACTGCTTCGATATGTAGATCCTCGTTGTATGCCTGAGGAGCACGATATCCACTCGAGTAGCTGGCACGAAGCCCCACATATTCGCTCGGACTGTAGCGAATGTTCGCACGTGGGCTAAACACCGCGCTGTTCATCAGGTTGTGTTTGTCGAGACGCGCACCGATCAGAAAACTGAACTGTTGGTTTTTCCATTCATTTTGAAAGTATCCTCCTATTGTGTGGGTGGTTTGTGTGAGGTTGCGTTTAAGTCCGATAAACCGATCGTTCAGGTCGTTGTAGTTGTATTCGATGCCTGTGGTTAATTCAGCCGGCATAAAAAACAGATGAGCCATTTCGTGTGTATATTGTGTGCCGGCAACAAATGTTTTGTCATTTGTTTTCCCATAAGCATCCCTATTTCTCTCTGTTCCGAAATAACTGTCTCTAGTTATGAATTGAGCAGAAGTAAACACGTCCCATCTATGTTTGTAGTCGGGCGTATAGGCATTGAATCGAAGTCCTCCGCCATCAATTTTATGATCGAGTTGCTCGGCAATGTCTGCTTCGTGAGGAGGAAGATCAAAGCGGTTTCCTCCCCGTCTGAATTCGTGAATGTGGTGGTATTCGGCTGTTAGTCGGGAGTAGTCGCTGGTGCGATAGTGTCCTCTGAACCCTACTGTTTCAGAATTTATTTTGGGAACATCCGAGTACCCATCGTTGTTTCTGTCGTACCAATCGCGGTTTTTCAACATTCCGAACAGATAGATTCCCGCTTTGTGATCGTCGGTGACAAATGATCCGTTTAGCGAAGTGTTTATGTCGGCACCTCCTCCTTGAAAAAAATTGGTGGTATTTGTCAGAGTCACAGAATTGCGCAGTGGTTCCTTCGTGATAATATTCACCACTCCTCCAATCGCGCTCGAGCCGAAAAGGGCTGAGCCACCTCCACGAATCACTTCCACTCGCTCCACCATTCCCACAGGAAGTTGCTCCAGTCCATACACACCCGCCAGTGAGCTGAATATCGGGCGACTGTCAAGTAAAATTTGTGAGTATTGACCTTCCAGTCCATTTATCCGTAGTTGTGTTGTTCCGCAGTTTCCACAATTGTTCTCAATGCGAAGTCCCGGCTGAAAATTCATCACGTCGGTCAAATTACTTGAGCCGGTTGTTTCGAATAGTCGAGTTGAGGCAATGTTTACAATGATAGGCGCGTCTTTTTTGTACGTCTCGTTTCGAGTTGCCGAAACAACTACTTCGTCCAACGCGAACGCCTCTTCTTCCAGTAGCGCATTCACTTCTATGAGGGTGTTTGGTTTTGTAGTCACCTTTTTCTCCCATTTTTTATATCCCACAAAGGAAAATTCAAGCACGATATCTCCCACCGGAAGATCTTTCAGCATGTAGTGGCCTGTGGCATCGGTTGTGGTTCCAATCATTGTTCCTTTCACTATGATATTAATAAAAGGAAGATGTTCGTTTGTTTTCGCGTCTTGCACATGGCCGATAATGTTGGCGTCTGTTTTTGCTAAGTTGGCATGAGTGTTGTTTTCGTCGATCGGTGCGGCACAAAGAACCGAAGAGAAAGCCAATGCCGAAATGATTGATAACAAGAATGATTTCATACGATTATAAGTTGTTTAATTATGGTAGTCCGTAACTACTACAAAATGGAATTATCTTGAATAAATGTATTGTGAAACTCCATTCATCTCAGTTTAATGAAATTCACACAAACAATCCGTTGCTCGGATTATCCGTTTGAATAGCATTTTCTAATCAGTGACTTTTCAGTGATGGAGTAGGAAGGAGCTATTTGTTCTCATTAAGGAATAAATAGTTCCAATAAAAGAATGAGAGTGAGATTGTTAACAGGTGGGAGGTCCACGAAGAGAGACTACGAAAGAGTTTCGTAGAGTGAATGATTCATTTGAGAGGTTGATGATACCAATCAGGAAGAAATAAACCGGAGGCACAAACCCCAAAGCGATAACCGCCATTACCACCGACGACAAAGAGTCGATGTGCGAAAAATCAGCAGAGGAGTGGGAGTGCTTTCCAGAATCGGGAGCATCCTTGTAGGGATGCGAGTGGGTAATCCGATATCCGTTTACATAGTGGGTGTGATAAAAGAGAGTGATGCTCCCTATATAGCCGAGAAAGAGAAGCAGTAGAAATCCTACCGATGCTTTCTTGATATAGTCTGTAAGCGATTTCATCTTTTTTGTTCTACTACTGGTATGCAATTGTAACGCTCGTCGAGTTGGTTTTGTTTACTGATGAAAAAGGAGCATACCTTTTTCCCAATACGTATATACGTTTTGATACAAACGTATGCTCCTTTTGGGCGAAACGTATATTCCTTTTTTATCGGCTGTCCGAATCAATTCAATCCACTCAAATTGATTCTCTCCACATGCTATTATAGCTACTTCTTTTGTTGAATTAAGTTTTCACTTTCGGGGGTATGGGTGATTCCCGTAAAAGTTGTACATTTGCGAGAAACAGTGAAATCTATGTTAGTGAAAAGCTATGCGGCAGCTATGCAAGGTGTGAATGCAACGGTTATAACCATTGAGGTGAATTGTTCTCAGGGGATTAAGTTTTTTCTTGTCGGTTTACCTGATAATGCGGTAAAAGAGAGTCATGAACGGATAATGTCTTCGCTTGCGGTCAATGGGATACGTTTTCCACGTCGGCAAATAATTGTAAACATGGCACCGGCCGATATCAGGAAGGAAGGGTCGGCATACGATCTTCCTTTGGCTATCGGGATACTTGCATCGGCAGAGATGATTCCTGCCGGACGTTTGGAGGAATATATGATTATGGGAGAGTTGTCGCTTGATGGAACAGTGCAACCTATAAAGGGAGCCCTGCCAATTGCTATCAAAGCGGCAGAGATGGGATACAAAGGGTTGATTTTGCCTAAGCAGAATGCGCGTGAGGCGGCAGTGGTTCAAAAACTTCAGGTGTATGGAGTGGACTCAATAGCCGAAGTCATCGGATTTATGAAAGAGGAGATTACTCTTGAACCTACGATTGTTGATCCCCGAAAAGAGTTTTTTGACCATCAGACGGTCTTTGATCTTGATTTTTCCGAGGTGAAAGGGCAGGAGAGTGTGAAGCGCGCCCTCGAGGTGGCTGCGGCTGGAGGACATAATTTGATTATGGTAGGACCTCCGGGGGCAGGTAAGTCGATGATGGCAAAGCGGCTTCCGAGTATTCTTCCTCCACTATCGCTCCATGAGGCATTGGAGACTACAAAAATTCATTCTGTAGCTGGAAAAGTGGGTCGCGAAACCTCACTGATCGCTCAACGCCCGTTTCGATCGCCCCATCACACGATTTCCTCCGCGGCACTCGTTGGAGGGGGATCTTATCCACAACCGGGAGAGATCTCATTGGCTCACAACGGAGTGTTGTTTCTTGATGAATTGCCCGAATTCAGTAGGACCGTCCTTGAGGTGATGCGTCAGCCATTGGAGGATAGAATGATTTGTGTGTCGCGGGCCAAGATGAGTGTGGAGTATCCGGCAAGTCTTATGTTGGTTGCTTCGATGAATCCATGTCCTTGTGGCTACTATAACCATCCCGAAAAGGAGTGTGTGTGTGGACAGGGGACTGTTCAGAAGTATCTTAACCGGATTTCAGGGCCATTGCTTGACCGAATTGATATTCATATAGAGATTGTTCCGGTTCCGTTTGAGAAGATCTCCGACGCACGGCCCTCCGAAGCGAGTGAAGCGATACGCAAAAGAGTGGTAGCCGCTCGAGAAGTCCAAAAAGAACGGTTTAAAGAGACTCCGAATGTCTATTGTAACGCCCAAATGAATACCAAGCTGTTGAACGAGCATGCGTTGCCCGACAAGGAGGGATTGGAACGGCTGAAAGTGGCGATGAATAGACTCAACCTTTCAGCAAGGGCGTATGACCGGATTTTGAAGGTGTCGCGCACGATAGCCGATCTTGAGGGTAGTCCATCCGTTCGGGTTAACCACATCAGTGAAGCGATTAATTACCGGAACCTGGATCGGGAAAACTGGGCAGGATAACCCCTTAGGAATCCGATTTATTTATATAAAGAGCTAACAATTAAACGAAATAAGCAAACGAACGTTCGATGAATCCGCTATTTTCTGTTATAACCATTACCTACAATGCAGCTCAATGGATTGAGCGCACGATTGACTCAGTTTCTTCACAGACCATTCGCGACCGTATCGAGTATATTGTGATCGATGGAGCTTCGAAGGATGGCACAGTAGAGATACTTAATCGTCGGAGAGAGGACATACATGTGTTTGTGAGTGAACCGGATAAAGGTCTTTACGATGCCATGAACAAGGGTCTTCAGCGTGCTTCGGGAGAGTATGTGTGGTTTATGAACGCCGGAGATACGATTCGTGATACCGATACGGCGGAGCAATTGATGAAGGTTGTTGCCGAAAACCAATCTCCCGATATTATTTATGGAGAGACAGCGTTGGTGGACGGTGAGGGACGATTTCTTCGGATGAGAAGGCTGAAGGCTCCCGAGGTGTTGAATTGGCGGTCGTTTAAGAATGGGATGTTGGTGTGTCACCAGTCGTTTATCGTTAAACGGGCGGTGGCTACTCCGTACGACTTGAACTATCGACTCTCCTCGGATGTTGATTGGTGCATCCGTGCGATGAAAGCGGCCCATTCGATTGTTAACAGTCGAATTATTATAACCAATTACTTAGAGGAGGGATTGAGTACGAGCAATCGGAAGAAAAGCCTTAAGGAGCGCTACGCTATCATGAGCAATCATTATGGAAAGGGTCCTACCTTTTTGCGCCATATATGGTTCGCCCTTCGATTCTCTTTTGCCAAGTATATTAGCGGCGAGGTGTAAACCCTATTCGCGGAGAATAGCCCTTAGATAGCCGATTCGGAGTTTTGCTTCCAATTGGATGGGGGTGCGCGCTTCGTCGTCGCCGATAAATACGATCATCGTATCGTCGTCAATTTGTCCGAACGAATTCTCGAAGAGCAATTGTACTTTATAGCAGATCCGTTTGTTCTCCTTTTTATGAACCTTGAGTTCGTACATCCCCAAGAATTTGAATTTAAGTTTGTAGAGATGCCTTCCTGTGACCACTACGGCCGGGAACGTTTCGTTTATTCGAGCCTTTTGCAACTCGATAGACCGAAGATAGTAGAAGACGGTTAACATGTCGTAAATCGGATCCTTACTGCTCAGCAATGTGTCTCTGATTTCTCCTTTTGATCTGATCTCTCTTACTTTTGTCACTACGGAGTCGCCCGGATAGGAATAACGAATGATATCTGTAGCTTCGTATCCTCCTTCGTTGATGATCTTGGTGTAATATTTAGGGATCGAGTTTTTTGAATCAATATATGAAATGAGTGTGTCGCGAACAGGAAACAGCGATTCAACAATAGATAGGGTACGTCCGTAGAGAGATACCTTCTTTACGGGATTTCCTTCAAATTTCGACGACTCAAGAATAAATCTGCCTTCTCCTGCCTTTTTCCATATCATCCCCCAATTGTAGTAAATATCGTACATCAACTCTTCTCTCTCCCCAATCTGAGAAAGATTGAGCGAAGATTGAGACGATGCCGATTGTATCCCTAAAGATAAGATAAGTAGAAATGCGGCTATTTTTAAGAAGTGTTTCATATATGTTGTTGAGGTATTTCTGTGTGTATAACAAATTAACGACCGAAACCGCCCACTCCCTGCATCATTTGTGCGGGATTAGAGAATGAATTATTTTGTTGGTTACGTTGGTTTTGTTGGTTACGTTGGCGCGATAGGTTTCGATTCTGATTTCTCACACGACTTCGGTTGTCAATCGGTTTGTTTTTTATCAACTCGATTGGTTTTTGCTTGTCGCTGGGAAGTTCGTGAATGTTCCATGCCTGTTCGATATCCCAATTTGAACGAACGTCCAGTTGTCCGTTAAAATAATAGACCTTCTCCGGTTGTCGTTTAGCTTTGTAATCACCAGTAGTCCATATGCCATCGTTGTTTTCGTCGATAACCAGTCTCAGATAATATTTCCCGGGAGGAGCAAACCAAAGTTCGCATTCGTTGTCAATCACCGGTCCCTTCATTTTCGGATTATCCGCTTGGTCAAGAAGTTCGACAAACGCATGTTGTCCTGCATCGAGGCCGGAGATGGTAAGAAACAGGTTTCCGTAATCAGACACTGGCCGCGTCTTAAATTCCTTGTTTATTTCGCTGGTTGGAAGTCCATATACTCCCCATACTCCTGCCGAATCAATACGTACTCTATAGGAGGCCGAGTCGTCCCAATCTTTCAAGGGAGTTATTGTGTGAAACATTCGGCTGATGGAGTCGAACTCGAGTTTGAAAGAGACAGGGTTCCAAACCGAGTCTTTTTGTTGTTCTAAGTAGAAAGCCGAGGAGTCGAATCGAGCAACCGGTTCTTCCCAATCCAACCGAAAATTAGAGGAAAGATCCACCAACGCGGGAGGCGATGTTTTCAACCCAAAGGTTGGAGCAGGGGGAGGTGGTTGTCTCCTGTTTCTGGATCTTTTTTCGGGTTTGGGATCACGAAATGTAAATCGCAATGTATCCGTATAGGGAGTTCGTTGCATGGTGCTGTCTGTTCGCAGATAATTGGCCTCAATGAAAAGGGTGTCGCGTTTGTAGATGGTTGAATCGGTGATCCAATACGTAAAGATAGATTTTAGTCCTCCTTCTCTCGTCTGTGTATTTTTCACTTCAGCCACATACCAATCCGTAGCGGTTGAGTCTATTAAGCGAAGTTGAGGAATCTCTTTTTGTTCGGCACTGAATTCAAATTGCAGCTTTTTTCTCTCCGGACGGCTTTCGGTATCCAGATAGAGGATTGACAACTCTTCGTTAAACATCCACATCAAGATGTTTTCCGGTTCATATCGGGTGATTGTGTGATTATGGATTGAGTCGATGGTCGTACTGTCTTTCCACACCGTATCCACTTTCCCGATAACTTCGGCAGATGGAATAAATATGGAGTCAACAAACGCGATATCTTCAGTCGGCATATCGAAGGTAAATGTTCGGTTCGCGTCTTTGAGGGCGTAGATTCGGTAACTTCCGGGGGATACGTTTCGTATGGTGAATCTGCCATAGGCATCGGTGGTGGTGAGTCGATCAAATCGCACTTTAAGCAAGGCCGAATCTTCGAGGTTTCGATGAAGTCCGACATGCGCACCGGTTACCGGTTCAAGGTCTTTGGCATTGAGTAGAATTCCTGAAAACTGAAGAGAGTCGATCACATTGCCTGTGGAGAAACTGAGAGAAAAACTCCCCATCGGATTGTTTTCGTTGTTGTCAACAATCGCATCGGTAAAATCGATGGTATATGTGGTGTTCGATTGTAGCGTGTCTTTAAGGGATAGAACAACCCTTTTGCCAAAGGAGCGCACTTGAAACATCTCTTTTTGAGGAGGAGATACCACCACTTTCTCAGTTGGCTTCTCTATCCTCACTATTTCGCTGAATTCAATCTCTATACGTTGTCTTTTTACGTTTAGTTCATTTATTTGAGGGTTACTTCGGATATATCTGGGCGGATAATAGTCGCGGGGGCCTCCTGAGGGTCGCCCCATATTGGCGCATGAATAGACCAATCCCATTAAGAAGAGAGTAACCAGAGAATGAATAATATGTTTCGAATTAGACATACCTAACCAATATAATAATAGCACAAAGTAACACAAAATTTGCGAGATAGCGTAAGGTTTCTTCCCAAACAAGTAAGGCTACCGGAGAAATTTTCATGACGATGTGTGAATAGAGCTCAATCAATCTGATTTCGGTAAAAGTAAGATCAATTATGATTCTACTTCTTTTGACTTTATATGTGTTCTGATGTTTAATCAATGTGTTGGAATTGAAATCATTCAACTGTTACAGTATTATTTCTATCTACTCCGATTATTGGTAAGCGATCTACTTTAAATATGAGGGAGCGGAAAAATGAAAAACCCGATAACAGGATCAAACATTGATCTGTTATCGGGTTATTATGGTTTATACTAACCGAATTTATTTAGAAGCTTTTCCTACTTTCTCATTCAATTCGTGTTGAAGTAGAGCGATCAGTGAGAAGCGGTTGATCAAGTCACGAGAGAACTGGAGGAAGTTGAGATATAACTCACTTCCACGAAGTGACAGATTCTCTTCGTCGATACGTTGAAGAAGTTCGAGTTGTAGCTGGTTGATAAGGGCGATACTTTGATTTTGCCGTTTAGACATTTCAACATCGTTATTTCCAACTGTATTTACATATTCTTTAAGCGCACTCTCCAGACTATGCAGATCGGCTATCATTTTCTCCAAGTTTTCACGCAAAGCTCCTTTATATACTCGGTGGTTGTTGTCAACGTGATTGTAGGCTGTTCCAACTACACTACGAAGTCCGTGTCCTACCTCTTTGAGATTAGTAAATACACGATAGTAGTAGTGGCGGGCATCTCTATCCACCTTCTGTTCACTGCTTTCCAGCGCAAGGCGGTAGTACTCTCCTCTTTTTCGAGAGATTTCATCCTGTATGGCGATCGCACTGTTTCTGATTCTGCGTAGGTCTTTAAGATCTTCATTTAGAAATGCGGTGATGCATTCGTTGTAAAGATTCATTGTTTCGGTCAAGTATTTTTCGGTAGCCGAATTAACACGACTGCAAATCACATTACGATCGATGACGTCGATATTCTCAATATCGTCTTTTTGTTCTTTTTTACCAAAGAAGTTGGAATAGATCATCATGAATGAAACAAGTAGCATGAGTCCGATAATAGCCAAGGTTTCTCCGAAGAATACTGCGGTTGCGACTAATACAGTTAGAGTAAAAGCCGAGAAAGCAGTGAAGAACCATCCTCCGATTACCGTCAAAACTCCGGATATTCGATATACGGCACTCTCTCTATCCCATGCTCCATCTGCTAATGAAGATCCCATCGCTACCATGAATGTAACATATGTGGTTGAAAGAGGAAGTTTGAGCGATGTGGCTGAAGCAATCAAGATACTGGCGACAACCAGATTTGTTGAAGCACGGATGTAGTCGAACGGAAGAGCTACTTCCCCTTTCTTCAATACAGGCTTCTCCATTCGTTTGTCAATAAACTCGAATACTGCCGGAGGAAACACTTGATTGAGTGCTTTTCCAAAACCAATTGACGAACGAACAATGCGTCTTCCAATGATAGATGATCCGAACTGCTCCTTTGCTCCGCGACTGCTACTGCTTAGATTGATGGACGTTTGCACCACTCGTTTCGCTTTCTTGGAAAACAATAGGGTGGCTACCATAATCAATCCGGAGACAAGAAGGTAAAAGGTAGGAGTCTGTACAGCTTCTTTTAATGATTCCATTGTAAAAGCGTTGGCGGCCACTCCGCTTGCGGCGTAGAGTTTATAACTGTCCAATGCTGCGAGAGGAACTCCCACAAAGTTGACAAGGTCATTACCTGCAAAGGCAAACGCCAGCGCAAATGTACCGGCAAGAATAACCACTTTGAAAATATTGAACCTAAACAGGCTGATCAGTAATTGAAACACTACAGTCAAAGTCAAGAAGGTGTATATAAGAATGGATATGGTGTGGTGATTAATCCAATCAATGAATTCGGGTCTCATAAATGACGCTCCTTTTGCTCCCTTCATTACCAAGAAATAGAAGATAGCGGTTAATGCTACTCCACCGAATGAGCTTCCCCAATATTTATATGTCTTCTCATATTTGAAGGTAAACAAAAGGCGCAATACATACTGGATGATCGCGCCTGCAAGAAATGCTACTATAACTGAAATAAGAATACCTGAAACGATGGCAAGGGCCTTCTCGTTGTTAATATAGTCTCCGATAGATTGAAAACTGAGTTCGGGAGTGGAGAAGATTTTGTACGCTGCAGCGGCAACTGCACCACCTAATAGCTCGAATACGATTGAAACGGTGGTAGAGGTAGGAAGTCCGAACGAGTTGAAAATGTCCAGAAGTAATACGTCTGTAACCATAACCGCGAAGAAGACCACAATAATCTCACTGAATGTGAACATCTCCGGGTTAAACACTCCACTTCTGGCAATCTCCATCATTCCACTTGAGAATGTTGCTCCGATTAATACTCCTAAACTAGCTACCAGAATTACGACCTTAAAGGGGGCAACTCGTGATCCTACTGCTGAGTTTAGAAAATTCACCGCATCATTGCTAACTCCCACAAATAGGTCGAAAGCAGCCAGTAAGGCAAGAAAAACTAAAATAACAATGAAAAACTGTTCCATGTACTGTTTTATTAATAAATTGCTCTTTTTCGAGTGCGAAAGTACAAATTGATAATAAGATAAATAGGCATGATGATGCAAATTTAACAGAAATGTAACATCTTCATATGCAATTGTAATATCATTGAAACAAACATTCCGTAGAAAATGTGTTCCTTTGTGCTTTAATTTTCATATTGTTAATACTTCGATGAATTCATTTCGTATATTAGTTGTGGACGATGAGCCGGATCTTTGTGAGATTCTGCAATTTAATCTGTCCAATGAGATGTATGAGGTTGATACTGCCAACTCCGCCGAACAGGCGTTGATGATGAATCTTGAGAGCTATGATCTCTTCATTTTTGATGTGATGATGGGCGATATTTCAGGATTTAAGTTGGCTTCAATGATTAAAGAGCGAATCCGGATCGGGAAGCGTCCTATCCTGTTTATTACAGCTCTGGATACCGAGGAGGATATTTTGAAGGGGTTCAATATAGGGGCCGACGATTATGTCACCAAACCTTTTTCCGTTAAGGAGGTTATTCTTCGGGTCAAGGCAATCCTCAAACGAGTATATGGTCGAAGCGACTCCAAAGAAGAGATCACCGTCGTTGCCTATAAAACATTGACCGTCGATTTGCGGTCTAAGGTTACAATGGTCAATGGAGAACAGATCGAACTCACCAAGAAAGAGTTTGAGATACTCACTCTTTTATTGCGTAACATGGGCGAGGTCTTCTCCCGCGAAGACCTTCTTCGGCAGATTTGGACCGATGAGGTGATTGTTCTCGATCGAACCATCGATGTCAATATCACCCGACTTCGTAAAAAACTGGGAGAGTATGGCCCATGTATCACCACTCGAGTAGGCTACGGTTACGCTTTCGATCCCAAGTGATTTCGTTCATTCTGTATTATTTCCTTATTCTATTACTCTTCTCCGTCGTTCTCCAAGTCGATCGATTCCCCCAACAGAGCTATGCTCTCTTCCTGTGGAAGCTCTTGAACCGTTCGTAGTTTCCGTTCTATCGCACGACTTCTTACTCCGGCCTGATCAATTACATTCGTAGCTTCCTGTAGTTTCTTCTTTGTTCTCTCAAGAACAGTGCCAAAGTTGCCGAACTCTGTTTTTACCGCACCGAGAATTTCCCACACCTCACTTGATCGTTTTTCAATGGCGAGAGTGCGGAATCCCATTTGCAAGCTGCTCAAAAAGGCCACGAGGTTCGTCGGTCCGACTACTGTGATTCGATAATCACGTTGCAGCGTGTCAAATAATCCGGGACGTCGTAGAATCTCCGCGTACAAACCCTCGGTTGGCACAAACATGATCGCGAAATCGGTAGTTACCGGAGGATTAATGTACTTCTCCTTGATGTCTTTCGCATTCTTTCGAATCGCGTCTTCAAAACGTTTCGATGCCGATTCCATTTCCCGTTGAGGCAGGTCGGCACTCTTTTCATACGATTCGAGCAGTCGTTGGTAATCCTCATTGGGAAATTTCGAGTCGATAGGAAGCAGCAAAGGTTTATCATCGTTCTTATTCGGCAGTTTGATCGCAAATTCAACGCGCTCCTGGGAGTTGTTACGCACTGCCACATTCATATCATACTGCTCAACGGAAAGAATCTGTTCGAGGATTGCTCCGAGTTGAATCTCTCCCAAGTTTCCCCGGGTTTTTACATTGGTCAGCACCTTCTTCAGATCTCCTACTCCCGAAGCAAGCGATTGCATTTCCCCCAATCCTTTATGCACCTGTTCTAATCGATCGCTTATCAACTTGAATGATTCGGTAAATCGCTTTTCAACCGTCTCCTGTAACTTTTCGTCCACCACCTTGCGCATCTCTTCCAGTTTCTTTTCGTTCGCCTCCTGCAATTGGTTAAGTTGTTTCGCCATGGTCTCTCTCACCTCTTTCAGGGCATTGTCATTGCTGGTGCGGAGTTGTTCGCTTTTGGCAAACAGATCTTTGAATCCCTCCTTTTGTGAGGTGATAAATGTCTGAATGTTATTGTTGAGGCTCTCTTCAAATTGACGAAGTGACTGAGCCTGTTCCGTTCTGTTCTCTTTCGCCGAATTGTTCATCTGTTCATTGAGAATCCTCGATTTTTCATCAAACGATTTGATCAATTCGTCCAACTTAGTGGCAAATCCCTCCAATTGTCCCTTTTGAAGAGCGGAGAGTGAAGTAATGGTAGTGGTCAGCGTTTCCGAAAGATCTTTTATTGACTTGGCTTGCTCTTCACGATTCTCTTTTGCCGATCGCTGATCCGATTCCCTCGATTGGTTGAATTCATTGCGTATCTGGCTGTCCAGTTTGTCCAACGAGTTATTCATCAGCTCTAATCGTGTTTTGAGTTCGTTTCGATCATCGCCTGCATTTTTTCTTAGCGTGATAACAATATTTACTGCTATCAGAATGGCCACAACAGCCAACATTACCATTACTTCCATTTCTTATATTCTTTTTATTCCATTAATTTATCGTAAACGAAGGGGGAATACTTTCCGTTTCGGTAGCCCATTTTGTATTGGGATATCTGTCCATTTCAAATTCCAGTGTGCCTCCTTTTATCAGTTCGCTGTGGAGGAACCAGCTTTTGTTCCACTCCTTTCCGTTTAGTTTTACCGAACGAATGTATTTGTTTTCCTTCGAGTTGTTTTTGGCAATCACCTCAAAGTATCGTCCTTCACCTAAATCAATCTTCGCATAATCTACCGCGGGACTTCCTATCACATACATCGGCAGTCCCGGAGTGACCGGATAAAATCCCATGGCCGAAAACACGTAAAAGGCGGTCATTCCCCCTCCATCTTCGTCTCCGCTCAATCCCATCTGGTCGTTTCGAAACCAAATATCCATCAGAGTGCGAATTCGCTTCTGTGTTTTCCAAGGAGCTCCTATATAATTATAGAGATAGGGGATGTGGAAACTGGGTTCGTTACCCATCACAAATTGTCCTACGTTTCCTGTCGCATCGGGCATCCGACCGTAATATTGCCAACGAGGAATCTTCAGATCCTCCACAAACAGCTGATCGAGCTTCTGTTCAAACCGATCCTTGCTGCCAAACAGTTCGATTAAATCGGCAATATTGTGCTGAACTCGCCAATTGTACGTCCATGCGTTCAATTCGCCGAAAAACTCACGGCAACCGGTTCCTCCGCTAAATATCGGATCATATGGTTCGATCCAATTCCCGTCGATGTCCTTGGGCTGGAAGAAGGTGGTTTCAGGATGGAAATGGTTGCGGTAGTTGAACGACCGTTTGATGTAGTACTGATAGTCCTCCTCAAGTCCCAACTCCTTTGCCATCTGTGCCATGCTCCAGAAGTCGAAACTGGTTTCGAGTGCTATTGATACCGCTTGACGGTTTTCGAACGGGTGAACAATGGGAATGTACTCCTTTTCTCCCGGTTTCAATGAGGGATACCAGCCCTTCTCCAAATAAAAGCTATCCAACTCGCATGCCGGAGCAAACACCCATGAAAGCATTGTCAAAGTATGAATGGTATGCTTGCAGCCTTCGAAGGCTTTTCTTAAATCAAAGTTCCTCAATCCCTTGCTCCAAGCGTCCCAGATTACAGAGGAAGGGTGCAATCCGTTGATGTAGTGAACATCTCCGTAAAACAACGGATAGGTGGGAATCAGTCCCGACTGCTCGTATTGCGTTACGTATGACCATGCCCTGTCTTCCTGCATCCGAGGGTTGATAATGGAGTGAAGCGGATGGTGCGCGATGAAGGTATCCCAGCACCAATCGTCCACATAAAACCCTCTATCCGTGGAGTGGATCTGTTTGTCGTACCCACTGTAGTACTGTCCATATTCATTGATGTTGATCGGACGTTCGTATGAGCGATATAGCGACGAGTAAAATACCGTTTTTGTCTCTTCATCTCCCGTGATCTCTATTTTTCCAAGGGCTTCATTCCACTTCTTTTTTCCTTCGTTCGCTATCGTCAACTCATCCCATGTCGTCAATTCGTTTTCAAGATTCTTTTTCGCCTGATCGATGCTGATGTACGAAAGTGCATACCTAAATTGTATCGGTTCTGTCCCTTCCGAGTCGAATGACAGGTCAATTCCTTCTCCTTTTCCGGTGGTTAATTTCCCATTGTTAAGAGAGGTTTGATCGGCCGACGCGACAATCTTCGTAGGCTGTTGGCTCACCTCTCCATACATATATACTTTGGCGTTGCTAAACAGATCGTATCCCTCGATCCTGCTTCCCTCAATTTTCAGTTCCCCTCCACCGATTGTCAGCAATTGCAGGTGGTTCTCTTGGGTCGAGCGATAGTCCAATGTATATATTCCACATCGTTCAGTCGGGGCAAACCCCACAGTGATGTCATAATCATCAAGCCAAACGGAGTAACTGTAGGGCGTTGTCTTTTCGTGATCAAACCGATATTCTCCAATTCGTTTTTCAGTCACCCCTTCTCCTTGGCTGTATGGGAGTATATTGAACACATATCCCAATCGATGGGTGGCCAAGCTTAAGGGGAATCCTTTTATTCGATCCTGATTATACCCTCCGTCTCTCATCGCGTGTACACGGATCATACTGTTGGGCAGATAGACGGTGGGGTAGGCAGGAACCAATAAATGACTGATCCCTCCAATGTTCGGATTGACGTAATCCACGGCCGTTTTCTTCGGCTCGCACGAGCAGACACTGAAAGCTGCTGCAATAAGATAAAACAGATAGTGCTTCATAATCAAATGGTGTGTGTTGTAGGATGGTATTAGGTCAGATTGCAAAAATAGCGATTTAAAACGATACTATCCTTGATTGATCTTTTTAAAACCATTCAAAATAACCTCCTAAATGAATGAGAATAAAGTTTTTTCAAAAAAATCATTCGAATTTATTGTCGAATAAAAAAGAACTGTTATTTTTGTCCCGTTCAAACGAACGAATTAACGCGATGAAAACATTTGTTCAGTCATTCTTTTTCTTCTTCTTTTATTACTTTGCTAACCAAGTAGAGGCGGGAATGTATTCACTGAACTAAACAAACGAAAAGAGTTTACGAGATAATAGAACCCCGCCTTTTAGGTGGGGTTTTTTTGTTTCTCTACCGAACGAATCTTAGAAACATTAAACATATATACAACATGAAGCGAGTAGCAATCCAAGGAATTGAAGGGTCATATCACGAGCAGGCGGCTCGTGAGTATTTCGGTGGTGAGACGATCGAAATCGTCGCGTGCGAAACTTTTCCTGAGCTTTTTCGAAGAATGGCCGACGACCCCTCTCTGTTAGCCGTAGTAGCTATTGAGAACACGATCGCGGGTAGTCTATTACCCAATTACGACCTCTTGTGTAGAAGCGAATTGGAAATTATCGGTGAACACAAGCTCCACATCTCCCATTGTCTTGCCGCCTTGGAAGGTGAAACGCTCGATACCATCGAAGAGATTAATTCTCATCCCATCGCTCTTCGCCAATGTGAAGACTTCCTCTCTACACTGCCCCATGTTAAGGTGGTTGAAAAGGGCGACACCGCTTCAGCGGCACGCTGGATAGCCCAGACCAATCAACGCCATCATGCTGCTATTTGCAGTCGGATCGCGGCTCGTCAATACGGACTGCAAATTTTGGCATCTGCCATCGAAACAAACAAACGTAACTTTACCCGATTCCTTGTATTGGCAGATCGTTGGTATGCCGAATCGATTCAAACCAACAAAACAATCAACAAGTCGAGCCTTGTATTTTCACTTCCCCACACCGAGGGCAGCCTCTCCAAGGTGCTTACCATCCTTTCATTCTACGGCATAAACCTCACTAAGATACAGTCATTGCCCATCATAGGTAGAGAGTGGGAATATCAATTCCATGTCGATCTGACCTTTACCGATCGGATCCGTTTTCAGCAGTCGATTGATGCCATTCGACCGTTGACCAAAGACTTGAAGATTTTTGGACAATATCCCGAGTATTCAGCTCAGGTGACTTCATCTAAACAATAGTATATACATATATTAGAGACATATCATTCAACCGAATTTAAATTTATAATTAGATAAATCAGATGGAACTTCAATCAATTCTTTTCCCCGGAATGGACCCCAAACGTCCGTTAATCATTGCCGGCCCTTGCAGCGCTGAGAGCGAAGAGCAGGTTCTCGAAACGGCTAAACTCTTATCTTCGCAGGGAGTTAAAATTTTTCGTGCCGGAATCTGGAAACCACGTACCAAACCGGGTCTTTTCGAAGGGGTAGGCGAAGAGGGCCTTCGCTGGCTTAAGAAGGTGAAACAGGAGACAGGAATGTTTACCGCTACCGAAGTGGCAACCCAGCGTCACGTGTTCGAAGCCCTGAAATACGGAGTAGATATGCTTTGGATCGGAGCACGAACTACTGTTAATCCCTTTGCCGTGCAAGAGGTGGCCGAGGCGTTGAGGGGTACTGATATTCCCGTATTGGTAAAAAACCCGGTAAACCCCGACCTTGACCTATGGATCGGTGCATTCGAACGCCTTCAGGCCGTTGGGATCAATCGTATCGGAGCTATTCATAGAGGATTCAGCACATACGACAAAAAAATATACCGCAACATTCCTCAATGGCACATACCAATCGAATTGCGTCGCCGAATTCCCAATTTGCCCATTATTTGCGACCCCAGCCATATCGGAGGAAAGCGTGAACTGATCGCACCCCTTAGTCAGCAAGCTATGGACCTTAACTTCGACGGACTGATGATCGAAAGTCATTGCAATCCGGATAAAGCGATGAGCGATAGCGCCCAACAAATCACTCCCGATGTGCTTACCTATATCATCGAGCACCTTGTTATTCGCGATACCAATCAAACCACTGAAAGCCTCTCCGAACTTCGTCGTTCTATTGACGAGTTGGACAACGAGTTGCTTGCTATCTTGGCCAAACGGATGCGAATTTCTAAGGAAATTGGAACATACAAGAAGGAGCACAACATGCCGGTGTTGCAGGCCGCTCGTTACGATGAAATCTTTGCTTCACGTATCAATCAAGCTGTTCAGATGGGAATGGGCGATGAGTTTATGAAGAAAGTGCTCGAAGCCATTCACGAGGACTCTATCCGCCAGCAGCTGAAGATCATCAATGGATAAAATAATCGCACGTGTGGTATTGAAGAAGAACTCTCTTCGCGATACACTGCACGTTTGGACTCTTTAAGAA
>JBKEBB010000026.1:0-5927 GCA_047972845.1 Bacteroidales bacterium | reverse complement strand
GGTGTGCCGAGCAGAGTCATTGTAATATTGCTGTGTTGCGCTTTGGGAATTGAAACAGAAGAAAAGTTTGGATTGAGTTTTTCAACCTTTATGTTAGAAAATGAGAGAGAGGGGATATCGAGTGATTTTTTCACCTCTTCGATTGTTAGATTTGAGTGTTGCGCTTCCAATTGAAGTTCTCCCAAGGAGATTATCTTCATGTCGGAGAATTCTATTTCCCCCTCTATTTGTTCGGCACTCCCGATCTCGAGTCCCGAATGTTTTCCCTCCAAAGTTGCTTTTCCAAGCGTGCCCGCTTTGAACGGTTTGCAGAATCGTATATCCATATCAGCATTTACAGCTTTGTCTAAAGAGAGGTTACTGTGTGCTCCTTCGAGTTCAAGATCGCGAGCAAAGTTACCGCCCACTAATTTACCGAAATGGACGGAGATCTTGGCCGATGCTTCTACCGCTGTGGAAGGCATATTGATGGTGCCGAATTTTTGAGACAGGTCGATGGGATAGGACTGGGGAAGTGAAACGATGCAAGCAATCTCTACCTTTTCTTTGTTTTTGGTATTCATGTTTTCCGTAGTGGTAACCGAAGAGAGCCATTCGCCTTTTTCATCCTGAGTGATGGAGATATGTTCCATAATCTCTTTGGCGCGTGCTTCAGAGGCAGCGATAACAGTGACGATCACACTGATTTCAGCGCTGTTTTTCGTCCAATGTTGTAAACGGATATTTCCGAATGAGTTTTCTACACGAACTGCTTTCGCATGAGTGGCAGCGATGGAGTAGGTTTTGTTTAATACTTCTGCCTGAACGGACAGAAAGATAAAGAATGAAATGAATAGAAGTGAACCGAGGCGTTTCATAATTGTATAATTAAGTTATTGATGCTTGTATTCGTGTGCCAGTTGCTTGCAGTGGGCAATGGATAATAGATATTCGAGACTCTCTATTTTGCTTGTATAGAAGGTATAGACGACTGCTTGGCAATCTTCCGAAGCAGAGATTTGTGGCAACAGCTTACTGTTGAAGCGATATTTCTCATTTTCGATCAGCTCAAGCTCTGTCAACATATCTGCTTTCATCTCGGGATTGAGGGTTGAAGAAAGGGTTCGTAAACTGTCTTTCAGTACCTCCAGTTGTGAGGAATAGTATTGAATCAATTCACTTTGGGCAATTGATTGAACCATCACAGGCTGGTCACTTGGTGCAGGTTCTCTCAGGGTGATCACCACACCTGCTATTACGGCTGCAGTGGCAACGATCGGAAGAAGAAACCGTCGGATCGCCGAGGAGGACTCTTTCGGTAGTTTGTCGGCCATCCGTCGAGTGTGTCCAGCTGGTAGCTCATATGAGTCAAACGACTCCCTCTCTTGCTCTATGTATTCTTTAAACTTATCCATGATTCTCGTGTTGTAACAGTTGCAATAGCTTTTGTTTGGCTCTCAGGTATTGTGAGCGGACCGATGCCGGTTTGATCTCCAATATGTCGGCAATCTCCTCCATGTCGTACCCCTCGAAGAGATAGAGTGAAAGTACTGCCCTATAGCCCGAGGGAAGCGTACACATCGCTTGTTTGATTCGACTGATTTTGTTTTCAATCAGTTGTTGGTCATCCTCTTCTTCGCTCTCCACCCCATGTGATTCATCCAGGTCTTCCCATTCGAAGGGTTCTTTCCGAATGTGATCGATTGCCGTTCGTGCTACGATGGTTTTTATCCATCCGTCAAACGCCCTGCTCTGATCATAGGTGGAAAGTGAGGAAAACACCTTCAAAAAGGCATCTTGAAGTACCTCCTCCGCTTCCTGCCCGTTACCCACAATGCGACAGCAAATGGGGTAGAGCTTCGGCGCATAGCAGCCGTATAGCTCCATCTGTGCCGATCGCCTATTGTTCAGGCAATTGTAAATCAGTGATTGCAGTTTGACATCCATACATCTTTATATACGTTTAGGATCAATCAATAGTTGCATCTTGCCCCATTTTTTTATTTTCTCATCGTCTTTTTTTCTTTTTCATTCCCGCACACGCTGTTTTGATGGACAATAAAAAAGGGATGCACAAACGGCATCCCTTCATTCTTTCTATATGAAGCAGACTATCCGCAGCCGCAGCCACAGCCACAACCACCGGATTTTTCTCCAGCCATCTCTTCCGAGCTGTCGCAACCGCAACCGCAATCGCCACAACCACTTCCACAGCCACTTCCGCATGAGCTGAGATCGGCAGCAGTTGCTTCGCGCACTTCCACCACTTCACCCATGAAGTGAAGATCTTCTCCGGCAAGCGGATGGTTGAAGTCGAGCGATACGCTCTCCGCTCTCACCTCCATCACCAAGGCGTTGTGTTTATTGCCATCGGCATCCATCATCGGAATAACGTTGCCTTCCGACACCAAGTCGCTGTCGAATTTACCGTTTACCTCAAAGATGTTTTTCGGCAAATCGAGTACATGATCGTCCACATATTCGCCATACGCTTCCGCAGCGGGGAGAACAAAGTCGAATTTATCGCCTACTTTCAATCCTTTCAGTTTTTCTTCAAAGGAAGGAAGCATCATGCCTTTTCCGAAAACAAAATTCAGAGGTTGCTCTTTACTGGCACTCTCCATTAACTCTTCGCCCGTCTCTTCATCGTCGGGCACAAACAAGTCGTATGTTAACGCCACGAACTTGTCTTCCTTAATCATTTCCATTTTGCAGTATTTGTGTTAGAAATTAAAATTGCGTTTCTCATAGGCGCTCTTGAGTTGTTCCATCGCTTTCCGCAGCACCGACCGCGGTGTGCCTATGTTGATCCGCATAAATCCCTCTCCCTCTTTTCCGAAAGCGGTTCCGTCGTTCAACGCCAAACCAGCTTCGTCCACAAAGAAAGAGACCAACTCTCGGCGACTAAGCCCCAGTTCTCGGCAATCCAACCATATTAGGAAAGATGCCTGCGGGACCATCGCCTTTATCCCGGGGGTGTTTTTATTCAGAAAATCGATGACATAATCCACCGACTCCTGCATATATAGCAATGCCTGATTCAACCACTCCTCGCCATTGCGGTAGGCCGCTTCCGTGGCGCAGAATGCAAACAAGTGTCCGTTTGCCAATTCCGACCCTTGCAGGTAACGGTTCAGTTGTCTCTTGATCTCTTCGTTAAAGATAATGTGAAACGAAGAACTCAACCCAGCCATGTTAAAAGTCTTACTCGGTGCCATCAATGTGACACTGTTTTCTCTCGCCTCCATGCAAACAGAGGCAAAGGGGGTATGTGTATGCCCGTTGAGCACCAAATCGCAGTGTATCTCATCAGATATCACCAACACTCCCTTTCGATAGCATATCTCCGCCATGCGGCGCAGCTCGTCGGGACTCCAAACCCTTCCTCCGGGATTATGCGGATTGCACAATATAAAGAGGCTTACCCCTTCAAGCTTCCGCTCAAAATCGTCAAAGTCGATCTGAAAACAGCCCTCTTTAATAATCAACGGATTGGTAATAAGCTCCCGTTCATTGTTCTTGGTCAGGTTGTGAAATGGCGGATACACTGGTGTTTGTATTAGCACCTTATCTCCGGGCTTGGTAAACGCCTTCAGACAAAAAGCCAATCCGGGAACAATCCCAGACACAAATCCCACGTTCTCTCGTGCGACACTCCACCCATGTCTTTTTTGCAGCCATCCGATCACCGACTCGTAATATCCGGCCAATGGTTTGGTGTACCCCAGCACAGGGTGATCACACCGTTTACGAATGGCGTCGAGGATACACGCCGGCGTTGCAAAATCCATGTCGGCTATCCAAAGTGGGATTATATCTTCCCTGCCGAACGCGTCAATCAATGAATCGGCCTTTATAGCCCCCGTATCTCTACGGGGGATAATCCGGTCGAAATCGAATTTCTCAGTTGTTATAGAACTCATTGTTGGATAATAGATACTAAACCACCCCACCGTCCATCGAAATGGGCGGTTGAGGTTGTATGCTCCGTTAAAGGGTTAAATCGATTCGGATGAGAGTAGTTTCACTTCATAGCCAATCTTTTTGAAGGCGGCCATCAATTTGCTCAAGTCGGTTTTCTGTTTGTTGTAAACCACCATCACCTCTTTTTTATTCAAATCCGGCTTCAAGTCGATCACACCCTTCTCAAACGCGATATTCTTCATGATCTTCTTTACACAATCTTCACAGTGTAGATCCGCGCTGAATACCACGCGCTCTTTGTTCGATTCTTTTGCAAGCGCGGCTGTGGCAATCGGAGCCAGCGCCAATGCAAAAAACAGTCGTCTATTCATTTTATCTTGATTTTAATATTTCCACTTGGTCGATATGAAAAACGGTCACATCTTCTTCCCGCAAAGATACTTGATATTGTTGAATCCGCCAACGTAATGAGTTTTGCGACTCTTACATTCTTAACA
Source organism: Bacteroidales bacterium (assembly GCA_047972845.1). GTDB lineage: Bacteria > Bacteroidota > Bacteroidia > Bacteroidales > JBKEBB01 > JBKEBB01. The sequence goes on along the minus strand of JBKEBB010000026.1, from coordinate 1,527 downwards.
ACCGAAACCGTTCAATGGTTTTCTACGAAATCAATTCTTCATTTCCTTTCACCTCTATTAATAAGACGATTATTTTTCTGTCGAATCACCTCCGAGGCCTCTTTTACCCGTATATCCTTGCGTGTTTTTCCAGTCTGACCGATCAGTTTTTATTCATCGTATAGTTGGTCACTCCCAGCGAATCATAGGCTTGCATCAACGCTTCGTTGTTGTCCGAAATAAGCAGCAGTTTGTCTCCCTCTTTCAGTATGGTTTTTCCTTTCGGTATAAAGTAGCGTGTCCCTCGTTTCACCATCACTGCCAACGTATGGTCGGGAAGGGTTAATTCCATCAACTTGTTCCCATGAGCCAGCACGGCAGGGGTGATATCTATCTCGCTCATCGCGCTCTTTATCTCATCCGGCAGTTCGATGCCGAATTCTGCTTTACGAACTGGACTGTCAATCAATCCGAGCAATCTGGCAGCGTGAGTCACTGTAGTTCCTTGGATAAGAAGCGACAGTATGGTAATAAAGAATACAATATTGAAAAACATCGTAGCGTGTTCAATGCCCGCTATCATTGGATAGGTCGCAAAGATAATAGGTACGGCACCACGTAAACCGATCCATGAAATAAACAATTTTCCTCTGAAAGATATATTCTTATAAGGTATTAGTGTAATAAAAACACTTACCGGACGGGCAAACACAATCATAATGATTCCCACCGCGAGACCGATCGGTGCTACAGGGATCAGTTCGTGTGGATTTACCAGCAGTCCAAGCGCGAGGAACATCACAATTTGCCACAACCAAGAGAATCCGTCAAAAAATGTGACCATGCTTTTTTTGTGAACAATCTTAGCATTTCCAACAATTAGCCCTGCGATGTAAACCGCGAGATATCCGTTTCCTTTACATAGGGTGATAACTGAGAATGTAAAAAATGTGGTTGTTAGTAGCAATATAGGATAAAGGGATTCATTATTGATATTGATTCGATTTATAACATAAACCGACAGTTTCCCCATCAGATATCCTCCTCCGGCACCCACGAGCAATTGAATGCTTAACGAAAAAATAGCTTCGTATATTTCCATCCCGCCAACTTGTATATAGCCAATGATAAATAGGGTCAACATGTATGCCATCGGGTCATTGCTTCCGCTTTCAAGTTCCAACGTAGGTCGCATGTTTTCCCGTAAGTTTACACCTTTGCTTCTAAGGATGGAGAATACCGATGCCGAATCGGTGGACGACATTACTGCCGCTAATAGAAGCGATTCGGCAAAGCTAAGTGTGAAACTTGCATTAAACCAATGGAATAGATAATATATAAAAGTTCCGGTAATCAATGTAGTTAGTAAAACTCCAATAGTAGCCAACATCACTCCTTGCGAGGCAATCGGTTTAATCTCTTTGAATTTTGTATCCATTCCTCCTGAAAACAGAATGATACTAAGTGCTAAAACTCCGATAAATTGGGCTGAACTGGGATCGCCAAACTCAATTCCAAGTCCGTCGCTGCCGAAAAGCATTCCGACAA
>JBKEBB010000011.1:0-2857 GCA_047972845.1 Bacteroidales bacterium | reverse complement strand
TAGACTGTAGAAATAATCCTTCTGCTTATAATGATAGGTAAGACTTTGAAGTTATCTCCGTCTTTTCCCCCAGTCCACACCGGACATGCGATTTTCACCGCATCCGGCGTTCCATCGGTGGTTTTCATTCGCATTTAATCAATCTCCAATTGAAAATATTAACCTATAGCAGTCAAATCATTGATTTCTCTTAACTTATTGATTTTGACTAACTGTTTCTTTTCTGGTTTGATGGTTTTCAGATAATCCTGTATCACTTGCATATCATTAAATTGCAAAAGCGGAAGATACTTCTTCATTACAAGAGCCATGTTTTTGTATTGTTCTTTTCCGCCATTAAAGGCAGAAACTTTCAAACAACAACCGATTTCTTCCACATTGGAAAACTCAATACCACTAATCCCACACTTGCCTTTTTGTGCAGCAAACAATGATTGTCTGCTATCTAAATACTCAAGACTATGCTCATTCGTTGACTGTTGATATAAATTAGTCAGTATAGATTTATTGATATTTAAGTCCTCATGTAGCTTCTTTCTTCCCTCTGTCGTATAACAACTAACCGAGGCACTGATTCCTATAGCTGTTTTGTATTTGACATATGCAATAGGGTAAATTGGTCTTTCAATTCCAGACACATACCGTATCATTTTTGAATTTCCGAATCGTTCCTTTTCGCTTTCTGTCATTGTTCCACCCGACCGTTTCAAACGACACCCCTTTTCAGTGTTTAATCGGTTTGTTAATACGGTCATGACTGCTCTATGAATATCTCTGCAATCAAGGCTTACACATGTAGCTATTTTGTAATAATTCTGTATGCCAAGAACCATTTCTCCGAATAGCGTTATTTCTGCTAATTGAGTGTATCCTTGGCGTGGTCTTGCAATACGTTTTGCTTGTTCTACAAGTTTTTCTCTTACTACCATCTGCTTTTTGTCACATATATGGGAATTTACTACATACTTTTTCCCTTTTGTCCTCACCTTTATTTTGAATCCTAGAAATTCTGAATATCTTTTGCGGACATTTACGATTCTTGTTTTTTCTGGGGATACTTCAAGTTTTAACCTTGTTGTAATCCAATTCGTAACAGCAACCATTGTCTTTTCAGCGTCTTCCCTATTTCTACAGAATATTCGAAAGTCATCAGCATACCTCACAATATACATTTCTTTTAGATTGGTTCTTCTCATCACTGTGTAACCATGACTTCTATCGAAGACTAATGAATTTCTAATCATACGTTCTGTACCGTGTTCCATAACAATCGGACTATTTTGCCATTGGCTTTCAACCCAATGGTCTAATTCATTTAGCACCACATTTGCTAATAATGGAGAAATAATGCCGCCCTGTGGTGTTCCCTTGTCTGGAATAATCGTACTGCCATCTGGCATTCGGATTGGGGCTTTCAGTATTCGCTTTATTACATAAATAAGTTTCTTGTCCTTGATACCTAGTGCCCATAACTGCTTTATCAATTTACTGTGATTTACATTATCGAAAAATCCTTTGATGTCAAATTCGAGTACATAGTGTAAATGCGACCTTTGTAATAAGGAATAGGTTTTTGATATTGCATTTTCTACCGACCTGTTTGGTCTGAATCCGTAGCTGTTAGTACTAAATTTTGCTTCACAGATTGGCTCTAGTATCTGCTTAATACATTGCTGTATCAATCTATCCCATATGCATGGAATTCCCAAAGGTCTTATTCCTCCGTTGGGTTTCTCAATCTCTTTTCTTCTTACAGGTTTTGGACTATAACCATGTTGGCTACCTGTGACATAATATCTGACCCTGTTTACAACTTCATCAGGTGGCAAGCACCCAATATCGTACATTGTCAGATTATCTGTTCCAGCTGTGTAACTGCCCGTGTTTGACTTGATATTCCTATAGGCTAACAGAATGTTATCTTTACCCAAAATATGTTGCATAAGGTCTGTAAAATCATCGCCCTCTTTGCTCATTTGGTATAGATTGTCAAACTTAGATTGCATGTCGTAGTATTCGGCATGACGTAAGCTGTCTACACTTAGGTTTTTCTTTCCCTTTGGCATAAGGCATCACCTCCTTTTCTTTTGAAAGTGACCCTTTTGGTCTTATTCGAATCCTTATGGCGATTGAATAATGCTCATTTAGACCAACGACTTGTGCCCATTCCTCTGCTTTCATTACAAAAGCTTCATTGGTTCGAACACTACTTTTCAGCACTGGTTCATCTGCTTATTGTTCTTCGTCAGATTATTCTGTATAGAACCCAGTACCTTTCCTTGTTCCGTTAATTCTATCTGTACATATATACCCTTAGGTTCTTGCTATGAGCCTGTTAGCTTGCTTGTGCCTGTAACACAAGATGGTCGTTCGTAGGGAAAATTTCTACTAAACCACACTAACTGCGCTTTAACGCACCTGTACATTTCTACACAGTCTTCCTATAGACCCGTACATTCGCAAGTTCGTCAGAGTGTCTGCCAGGACACTCATTCTAACCATAGATATTTTGTAGACACTCGACCTATAGGCAACACAGTCCACCTCTGGACCGCTTTCGATAGCTTTTGGCAAGCTATTACGGTTACTCTCAGCCTTTGTCATGGGGCTTCACACAAATTCCTTTACAGAAGATGCATGCCCATCAAGTGTAAGCGTTTCAAGGCGTTACCCTATCATTCCACTTATCAAATTATCAGTTCACAAACAACATGAACTGTTGCTTGTACGTAGACTTCTTACCGCCTACGAACAAGTCACACTCTCCCAAAATGGATCGGAAGGAGTTGCACCCTTTGGTGTGGTATTCGAAATAAGATTAGTAATCAGCTTTACCACATCCGTTTCTTCCCTGATA
>JBKEBB010000333.1:0-10360 GCA_047972845.1 Bacteroidales bacterium | reverse complement strand
AACCTCCTCGAAGTGGGCTAAAACAGCAAAATGTTCTCATGACAGTGCGATACGCGACATACAAGACCTCATAAACAAAGGCATTCTTCGCAAAGAAGCGCAAGGGGGAAGAAGTACCAATTACGAATTGTGTTTGAATGATCTCTGAAAACGTACAAGTCCCAATTGATCACTTCTATTTTAATTACGACACAAATCCCGGGATGCATATTTTTATCAATTATCAAAACAACCTGTTTAATTACCCTTTATCTTTACGCGAAAATCTAAACGGATGAAGTTATGCACTATTTGTATTTAGGGTTAGCGATTCTGCTGGAAGTTATAGGTTCGAGCTTTATCAAAGCATCCGATGGCTTCACCAAACTATTGCCAACTTGTATTGTGGCGATTGCCTATCTGGTATGTTTCTATTTTCTATCGCTTTCGCTAAAAACCATTCCTCTTGGAACAGCTTATGCCATTTGGGCGGGCCTGGGCATCATTCTGACGGCCTTGGTGTCGGTCTTTGTATTCAAGCAGCCGATAGATTTTCCGGCAATCGCAGGTATCGCTTTGATTGTCGGGGGAGTATTCATCATTAATTTCTTTTCGAAAACCGCAACCCATTAAAATCATCTTTTACATCTAAATACCTGTATCAGCATGAGGATATAATGGATCGACCGCTCTATCGAGTGTGTCCTATTGCCTCACGCGTATATGTCGAGAGGGTCGTATCAAAAGAATATTGAGAAATTTGAAACGTGCCTTATTAAAAAGAATAAAAGTAAAAACAAATGAACTTTGGGGTCGAGCAAATTTGTTCTTTTAATGAGAAACAACAAACAACTTATTACACCATCAAAAACGAAATGAAATGAGAAAATGCAGTGTTTATATTGCGACATCCCTTGATGGATACATTGCTCGACCTGACGGCGGCTTGGATTGGCTCACTAAATACCCGATCACTCCCGAAACAAATTATGGATATGACGAATTTTATGCATCAATCGATACCATTGTTATGGGTGGACAAACTTATCGTGAACTCCTGAATATGGATATCCCTTGGATGTACAAGGATAAGAAAACATATGTAGTCACTCATAACGCGGTGAAAACAGGTGAAAACAGGTGAAAACATCGAGTTTATCACCGAAAATATCATTGACCGAATAATCAAACTTCGAAAAGAGAAAGGCAAAAACATCTGGATCATTGGGGGCGGAGTGTTGATCTCATTGCTTTTGAACACCGGATTAGTGGACGAATTGCAGATTTGCTATATTCCGGTTATTCTTGGCAGCGGAGTTCCTCTATTTCCTAACAACCCGAAAGAGTCTGCTTGGACACTGATCGGAAGTATAGCGTATGATTCGGGCATTATTAAATTGGACTATGCGATTCAGCGATAATCTCCATCATAGAAAAGAGAACGATTTTCCCCTTGTTGGTTATTTTTGTTCAAACAATCATACACCCCGATTGTTTTAACCTAAAACATCACCCTTAAACAAAGAGAGAAAACCATGTTTACAGTAGAACAAATTGATAAAGCGCACGAGAATGTAAAATCCGGCGCGGACTTCCCAAAATACATTCAAGAAATCATCCAACTGGGAGTTGTCTCTTTTGAAACATGGGTCAAAGACAGTCATACGGAATATCGTGGTGAAGAAGGATATAAAACATCGTCCAACCCTCAGTACGCGGAACTGACGATTGCCGACACAGTGGATAAAGAGAGGTTCATCGCATATTTAAAAAGTCACCAACAAGGCCAGACCGACTATTACACATTCTGTACCCACTGCGCTGAAACAGGAATCGAAAGATGGGTGGTTCGTCTTGATGTCATGACTTGCATCTACTACGACAAAACCGGGGAAGAGATTTTAAAAGAAGAGATCCCCAATTAGTCGAAGAACGAAATTCCTATCATATTCTATGACGTAATATTGAGAGTAGTCACCGCAACACAAAGCCTCTTTATATGGAAACAGATCTTGTCCATATAAAGAGGCTTCGTTGTTGTTGGAGAGTGTGATCAGATGGTCAAACCCACCCTACTTTACTGCATCTCAATATCCTTAGATTCCCATAAACTTAAATGCGGGAGAGGGCTTGAACGAGCTGTTGGCCTGTCCACTAAAGGTAGCAAACTTAGATAGGTCGAGCTTCATCACTTTCCCCTTCTCGCTCAGGTCGAAATCGTTCAACGTTACCCAAAATACATTAGGAGTCAACACGGTTTCGAAATAATAAATCCGATTTTTCTGATCAGACACCGACCGCCAACGGGTGGAAGAGATATTCGGTTCGGTTGGCGAGGATATACCGAAAGGAACGGAACAGTTGCGAATCACACTGAACACGCTGGCAACGGATGTGCGGATATCGCTTGTTTGTGGGATGGCATGGATGTAATATGAGGCCCGAACAAATCGGTCGGCCGCACGGTTGGTTCCCGGAAGCATCACCGTTCCCGGTATTCCCTTCCAATATTCGTTGAGTGCCAACTGCTGTTCAAACACCGGCGAGTTGGTCATCACAACATACGAAGGATCGTGGTGAATAACCAACTTCCCGCCCACATATTCAAAGATCGCGTTGTCACCCTTCTCATCAGAGATAGAGAGGTGCACGGTGGCAAACTTATCGGTCCCGGGGAGGTAATCGCTGACAAACACAAACGGTTCATCTTTCAGTCCATCCACCGCCTCTTTCACCGTCGCGTAGTTATCAAGCACGTATTGAGCCCACATGGCGATAGTGACGCCCGGCTTCGATCCTTGGGGATTAAACACGGGATATTTCGTCTCCACCAACCAAAGCACATTGGCCACCAGTCCCTTTTCATTCATTCCATCGGCAGTGGCTATGTCCCATGCCGTGGAGATGATACTTCCATATTTCGATTTCCATTTCACCGAAAGCGGCCCCACCGCCCCATCGCGCTCCATTCCCCGGGGGAATATCCATATATTGGGATCGATCTCTTTTTCCCAATCCATTGATCGGGCTGTAATAACGGTATTCTCGGGTCCCTTATACACCACTCGCGTACACGCATCGGCAATCGGACTGTAGGCAACTGCCACCAAGGGCAAAAGAAAAAATAAAAAAGTGGTTTTTTTCATGACACATCATTTAATGTTAATAATACTCTTTAAGTCAAACAACCCAAATCACGTATTGTTTGATTCACAGACTATTTCTATTCCAAAGAAGAGAGACTTATAAAAGAATCGCGCCCTCTTCGGCCATCACCAACAATAACATCCACTTTGTGTATAGCTCCTCTCTATTATACATTTCTCATTTCCTCCATCTCACCCTATTACCTCCTCGCAATCAAAATATAGAATAGATTATCTATATAATTCTCGATCATTTATAAGATTTCCTCTATCTTTACTACGTATTTTAATGGTTATTAGAATGTTTAAAGTAACGCATTATCCTCCTAGCCACCACCACAAATGGTTGATATGTCTGTTTGAAGCGTTCCGTTTCAACGAATCTACTTATATTTTCGATAAATTCATTCCCAGACCTGTTGTGTCCATGATTTTTCATTTTCAAGACCGTCCTTTTATATTTGAAAAGCCCCAAATTCTGTTAGAACCTTTTTTTATCGCTCCCATTATTCCTAAAACCATGATACTAAAATTGGGCGGACAGATGGATGTTTTCACTGTTACATGTAATCCGACCGTTTTTTCTCGAATTTTCAACATCGATTTATCTCCGGTATCCAAAAAAAGCATCAATCTACCCAACGATATTTTCCTCCCGTTATGGGAAGAGTTGAAAGAAATGCAATCTGATGAAGAGAGAATTATCCATTTCAACCAATTTATCTCTTCTCACGTTGGAACTGGAAGGTATCTACCCGATGCAATTGATATTTTGTATAAAAAGATATTAGAAAAAAGTATAAAAACACCTCTTCATCATATTATGGAAGAGTGTGGTTGCAGCTGTAGGACATTACAACGTAAATTCATAAAAAGGACAGGAGTCACACCTAAGACATTAATGCGTGTAGTAAGACTAAATTACCTTCTGACGAAAATAAGAAACAATTACAATATTGATTGTCAGGATTTAGTATTTGATGGGAATTATTTTGATCAGGCCCACTTCATCAACGATTTTAAAGATATTGTAGGAGAAACACCTGGTCATTTCTTTATTAAAAGAGATCAAAAGGCAGATGATCCATTCTCTTGGAAAGTAGATAACTCAGAAATTTAAATCGCTGTCGTATTTTTCCAATTTCACAACTTTTCTTCATTACTACCTTTATTTTTTTAACCACTAATTCTAAATAGTATGAAGAAAGCAGTATCTCTAATTTGTTTACTATCTCTGATTAGTACACAAGTAATAGCCCAATCATGGCTTGAAAATATCGGTACCCGCGCGAAAGAAAAAGCAGTACAACGTGTGGAAGAAAAAGTCGACGAGGCAACCGATAAAGCATTGGATAAAACTGAAGAAGCGGTAAAAAAATCGGGAAGCAAAAATCAAAAAAGTTCGCCAACCATTAAGGAAACAAATGAGGAAGAAAACGGGACTTCTAATCAACAACAAAAGGCGAACGTATCGTATGCCAAATACGATTTTGTACCGGGCAATGAAGTCATTTTTGAAGACGACTTAAAAGGCGAGCAGAAGGGCGAATTTCCAAGTAAATGGGATTTGATCGAAGGAAATGCCGAAATAGCACAAATCAATGGAGAGAATACTCTTGCCATTGTAGGTTACACCTACATTACTCCACTTTTTAAAGACAGCTCCTTCAAACTCCCCGATGAATTTACCCTTGAATTTGATCTGTTCATTGATGAGAATGAAGGTGAAAATGCGATAGAATTTACAAACAGTAATGATGAAGTAATCGCTAATTCTCTATTTTGGAAAGACAACACCCGCTTTCTTTTCAATTGGAATAACAATACCAATGAAAGAACCAGCGAAGAGACTTTCAACAACAGCCCCGGCTGGCATCACTATGCTTTATCGTTCAATAAACGAGCGATGAAAGTTTATATGGACGAAAAGCGTGTGGCAAATATCCCCAACATCGTTGAGAAACCTGTAAAAGTAAAATTCTTTGCACGTGGCCCTGAAGACAACAGTTCTTTTCATATCAAAAACATTCGTATCGCCAAAGGGGCTGTACCTCTTTACGATAAGTTGATGACCGACGGTAAGATTATCACCTACGGCATTACGTTCGATGTAGGCAAAGCCACCATCAAACCCCAATCCATGGGTACTATCAATGAGATTTTCAGTATTCTACAAAAATACCCGGATCTAAAATTCTCAGTAGAAGGGCATACCGATAACACAGGAAATGCCATCTCCAACCAAGCTCTTTCCGAAGCCCGCGCGAAGGCTGTGTGCGATAAATTACAACAAATGGGCATTGATGCCACCCGCCTTTCCGCCACCGGACACGGAATGAACAAACCATTGGACTCCAACGACACGCCTGAGGGTAGAGCCAAAAACCGCAGGGTAGAGTTTATCAAAATAAAATAGACACACGGCTATCCGGATGAAAAGATACGGGAGGTAAAGCGAAAAAAGGCAATTAATTGCACCCAGTCAACAAACAGTAATTAAATCACTCCCGACCTTCTATAAATCAATCAAACTTGGCAAATAGAATCCAAGTTGTAAATACCTTGTGATCAGTTTTTCTTACAGGGAACGTGGGCGAGTTATTGAATATCCACACAGATGTTCCTCTATTAGAAAAAAGTGAAACAAACAATTTAATCCGAATACTTATGAAAGCATACATATTATGTTTTAGTATCTTCATCGTTTGTTCTTTTACTCAAGCACAAACTACCCCAGAAGCACTCCTTGCGCAACTTCCGGCTGTACCCACCGTAAATTGTACGGCAGAGAGGGAAGAGATAGACCATTTTTCCGACCTTGTTCACCGAGTAAAAACGAATATACAGCAGGAGGTGGACCGTATTCACGCCGATGCTCAAGCAGGGATGGAAAGAGACAGAGACAAGATCGTATCCAACGCCATTCGTCAATCAGGGCTGAATAAAAACGACGTATCCAAACTACAACAGTCTGACGGTAGCGAAAAAGAGATGCGTAAGGCCGCGGAGAAAGTCATTAGCGGACAGGTTGGACTTTCGTTGCAAGAGTTGGAAAAAGTGGGCAACATGAGCGAGGCTGAACAGGAAGGATGGGCACAAAACTATGCCAATCAGAAAATGGATGAAGCAAAAAAAAATCCGAAAGCTGCGATGAAGCAAGGTGACAAAGCCAAACGAATGATGGAACTTGCCAATGAACAAAAAGAGTTGAACGAATACATTACTGAACGGATGAATCGGATCGGGGTCATGTTTACAGCGATCGCGCAAACAGATTCGATAGAGAGCCTCAAACTGGAAGATCAAATGCGTCCGTTGGAAGCACAGCTCTGTTCCGGAATATGTACGGATGCCGAGATTACTCGGTCAAAGGCGGCTGAGAAACAAATTCATGCCTTGAAGATCGAGTTTTGTCAAAAGATGTCCCCTTTACAAACCGATGCCCTTGAGCAATATATCACCACTGTCAAATCTCTTTTACCCAGCTACAGGAGGCTCACGGTGGTTCAAAATGAACTATCCTCCATCCAGCAGCTCGGAGAGATTGTCCCCGATGATTTGAGTTCTTTGGCTGCCATCGACCAATACGCCGATCAACTGTTGTCGGCATACAAATACTGGGTAGGAAAGTTTGAGAAATAAGGAGTTCTCCAATTATAACTCATGACACATACACTCAAATACATCGCAATAGCAGTGCTGCACATGTGCAGCAGTATGGTTTGCGGACAGAACGACTCCCGCGAAACGGTAGCCGTGGGGGATCACTTGTTTTTGCCTTACGTAAAAGGCAAAGTAGTGAATAAAGTAGCCAAAAACGACACCCATTCCCAACGAGTTTTCACCCTTCTGCAATCCGTGCCGATGGTAAGTGCACCACAAGGATATGAAGTAGAATCGCACAGCGACGGAAACAACCGCTTCTTAACAATCTATTTTATGCCCTATGTGCTGGAAGAAGGAGAAATAACACGCAAACCGGGCAGTTATATCCAAATCTCCTTCAATGATATAACCGCAGTTTTCAAGCAACCCTTACAATCCGGTATTGGAAACATTTATACCTCGCCCGTAAAAACAGACAGCTTCATGGGTTACACGATTTACACGCATGACGAGCGTGAAACGACTGTTATTTATAAAGGTACAAAACCCCTGTTCTTACCCGTTACTCAAGAAGAATACCTGACTGCATTGATACAGGCCGAAGAGAAAAAACAGAAAGAGAGAGGTGCACCCGTTTCAATAGACGATCAGTTAAAGGAGATTGACAAAGCCTATCAAGAATTACTGAAGAGCGATAAAGTGGCAGCGGCGGAATTCAAGAAAGAGATGGAACGTGTTCGAAAAGAGTTCATACAGAACAGTTCCTTTGAAGACATGGCAACTCCCTACCAAAAAGAGTTAGCGCGTCTTTCGCCTGCCAACAGAAAGAAACAGGCCTATTATGCGGTTCACGCGATGGAACAATATGGAAATTATTCAGGATTGGTGCCCGAAGGCGAAGAGGGTAATGCCAATGCCTTGGTTAAACCGAATGCTAAAGCCATACAAACCGATTCACACGCCATCCGACTCATAGTCGTACGTTGGAATTTAACCACACCTCCACATTCGGAGGAGAATTCACCTCGTTTATATCGGCGCGAAAACAGATTCGGATTCTCTCTTACAGACGATAAAATGGTTGAGTTGTATGAGAACAGAGAGGTTTGGAAACATATCATTGAATGTATTAAATAAAAGTACGTGAGATAAAAACGACGTACATCTCTCAAGTGGGGACGGTCCGTCTCAACTTTCGATCTGCAAACGGATTCGGTGATGCAACCTAAATCCGTTTTCAATTTATATCATTGGAACAAAAATGCGGGGGTTGATATGGTACAATTTCTCTGACGCTTTTAACAGACGATTTATACAAGACCCGCGCCCTCTTCGGCAACTGCAAAGAATCTCTTCGAGCAGGAGCGAACCACCCCGCGACCATTCCATCTATATTCTGGCTCTATCTACCACCTATTAGACAAAAAGAGTTTATATTTGCGTGTCCTATAAAATGTATTCGCGCATGAATTCAAACACCGCATTGATACTAATCGATATCCAAAACGATTACTTTGAAGGAGGAAAGAATTCGTTGGAAAAGAGCCGCGAGGCGAGTCTGAACGCGAAGAAGCTGCTAGACACATTCCGACACCGATCACTCCCCATCATCCACATTCAACACCACTCCACCCGTCCCGATGCCACCTTCTTTATTCCAAACACCCTCGGAGCGGAGATTCACCATGATGTGTTTCCCATCGAAGGCGAACCAGTGATTATAAAGAATTTCCCCAATAGTTTCCGCGAAACCTCATTGTCCCATCTGCTTGAAGCATACGACGTGGAGAATCTGGTCATCTGCGGAATGATGACCCACATGTGCGTCGATGCCACCGTACGAGCCGCCAAAGACTTCGGATACCACTGCACCGTTATTGGCGACGCCTGTGCCACAAAATCGCTGGAGTGCATGGGCCACAAAGTCGATGCCATCGAAGTGCATCACTCCTTTTTGGCCGCTTTGAGCTACTACTACGCCACTATCAAAACCACTGAAGAATACATGGCGGAATAGGAAAGGACGGAAGAGATACGTATTGAGAATGCCAAAGACGAAAACTTGAAAGTTGTAGTTTTCTACTACATCCTTGCTGAATGAAAAGACAATAAAATGGTTCGAAATATCGACCCATGCTATATTAATACTATAGAATGAGCAACTAAAATAAACCAATAGTTGTCTATTCGATGAATTAACACCGCTCTACCTACCGAATGGTGGGCTATTCATCTCTCTTATTCTTTGAGCTCCCAATCTCCGGTTTTTGTTGAATCCTTTCGCACTAAAATTAAGAAGCACATCCTAGCCAACAACTTGCATAACAGAAGTCTTTGAATTACATTTGCAGAATAGTCGTGTTATACAATAATGAAATAGTATTATTTTAGAAAGCGGCTATACTCGTGAAATATATAATAGAATGAATGTATGGCAACAATTGCAGAGCTCTTGGCTTCCTCTTTGAATGAACTTAAAAAGACACAAAAGAATGAGGATTTTACGATAGTAAAAAGTGGTGAATTATCATCCACTCACATAAAAAGGCTTGTAGAAAATAATTTTCTAAGACCAATAATAAAAGGATGGTATGTTATTACCGATCCAAGAGCAATGCCAGGTGACAGTACGGCATGGTATGCTTCCTTTTGGACCTTTATTGCCAGATATGCAAAGGAGCGTTATGGCAATGAATGGTGTTTGTCCGCTGAGCAGTCATTAGCTCTACATACCGGGTCTACAATTGTACCTAATCAAGTTCTTATTCGAGCACCAAAAGGAAATAATTATGTGGTAGAATTAATCTCGCCGACCTCTATCTTTAATTTAGGAGCAGAATTACCTTCGAAGATTGACACGAACAATCCCTATAAACTAAATCTATATACGCTACAAGAAGCTATTATTGTAGCAACGCCTACAATGTATCGCAATGATGCACTTACCATGAGAACTGCTTTGGCAATGGTTCGTGACAGTTCGGAAATTCTAAAAATCTTGGTCGATACAGGACAAACAGTTAGAGCCGGTAGGGTTATCGGAGCATTTCGTAATATTGGAAGAGTTGATATAGCCGATGAAATTGCCGGAACGATGAAGCGTATTGGATATGTAATTCAAGAAGAAGATCCATTTGAAGATGTTACCAATGTTGAATTATCCCAATCACCATACGCCACTCGTTTAAGATTGATGTGGCAAAAGATGAGGGAAGATGTAATTACTAATTTTACCCGTTCAAAAAGCAACCTTTCTCCTCATGAGTATTTGGAGCGAATGGAAGCCCAATACAAATTAGATGCTTATCACTCTCTGTCTATTGAGGGATATCGAGTCACAGATGAATTAATTAATAAGGTTCGTAGTGGCGACTGGAAACCTGATGGAGACGATGCGGATTCCAAGGACGCGCTTGCAGCAAGAGGATATTGGCAAGCCTTTCAAGCTGTAAAGAATAGCGTTTCGGATATTTTGAACGGGGCTGATAGTGCAGAAGTGGCAGAACGTGATTTATCTGTATGGCACAGTGAAATGTTTATACCGTGCGTTACGGCCGGCATTATCAAGCCATCCGATATTGTAGATTATCGCTCCCATCAGGTTTACATTCGTAATTCAATGCACACGC
>JBKEBB010000286.1:0-39398 GCA_047972845.1 Bacteroidales bacterium | reverse complement strand
CCCACTCCCGCCGCTCCTATTGTGTGAGCAATCGTATTGATCGATAATATGGCAGAGATAGGCCTGTCAATGTTCTGTTTGTATCGCATTAACAGAGATGCACCACGAACTCCCTCATTCTCCTTCATAGTGATGTAGGATACCGGTGTTGATAGCAATACCGCTTCAAGAACCGAGCACATGAAAGACAAGGATAGGGCAAACAGTAGATACAGTATAACTAATTCCATATATTTAGGTGTTTATTTGCAAATAGGAGAGTATCTTCTCCGCCTCTTCTCCCTCGAATCGATACACAGTTGAAACCGAATCGTAGGTATAGTTTTTGAATT
Organism: Bacteroidales bacterium; assembly: GCA_047972845.1. Taxonomy (GTDB): domain Bacteria; phylum Bacteroidota; class Bacteroidia; order Bacteroidales; family JBKEBB01; genus JBKEBB01. Next base: position 39,066 of record JBKEBB010000286.1, on the reverse strand, counting down.
CAAAGATACGAAATGCTACGAATTGTTTATCATTTGAAAAATAAATCTCCAATTGGAGTCCTCCATTCGGATCTTGATTCATCTCTTTGAGCGATTTAAAGTTTCTGGACTCGATGAAATACATCACGCGATTCAACTCAGCGGTTGGATAATATAATGTGCATGATCGGATTGTTTTTCCTGTTGTGGCATCGATTTTTTCTTTTGCTCCCCAAATGATGAGAATGATGCCGGCGGTCAATACAAAAACGCCACAAGTAAATAGAGCCATTTGGATTGTTTTTGTAATCCATTCTCCGTTCGAATGGCTTAGTACAAAAAAGGCTATTCCAACAACAATAATCAGTGCTGAGAAGATGGTTTTTACGGTAGATCTTCTTTTAACAATAGAGAATTCTAAGGACGATAAGGCCTTTATATCATTAGTGTTCATTGTAAATCAATATTTAATGGTTTAATAAATAGAAAAACACTGCTTCTCTGAATATGAGGAGCAGAATAATAGTTGAAGAAAAGAAATAGGAGAATGATAAACCACTAAATTCGATAAACACAAAGAACAATATGTCTCTGTTTCTTGCCTCCACAAGAGCCATAGGGTGACTCAATCAAAGAAGAGAGTTGAGCTGCATTTTTAGGAGATAGTGAGGAGGTCGAGTCAAACATCAAGCAAATCGAAGGGGTATTATGCCATTCGCCGGAGGGCGATTGCCATTTCATCCTTCGGTTTGATCTTACATTGTTTTCGACTGAATGAAAGTCGAGAGGAGTTTTATCTATGATACACTCTTTTTTCTCATCATTATCCGGCTGAAAGGCGAAATTGCCTCCCGCAGAGTATGATGGAACAGAACAGAGGAGGAGCAGGCATATCAGCCTACCAAATAACTTGTTCGTATGGATGAATGTAAATGCGTGATAACTCATTATCCAACAAAATTAGAATGAAGATACCAATTAAGCAAATAGTAACCCTTATTATAAGATATGTTTGCTATCCTATTCCTGAATCAGATTTGGATTTTTAGTTTATAGGATCACTCTGTTTGATTTTGCCCTGTACATCGTACTCAATTCTGCTGTATAGCAGCATAGAGTACGATGTACAGCGGAATGGCAATCGGACCTGTTCGAATAGACAAAATAGCCTGTTCTTGATAACAATGAATCTTCTCGATTAGTCTTACGTGATAGGTGGAGTATCAGATAATAGATGAGAGAATCTACACAACCAAATCGTCCTCTTTAATCAACTTCTTTTTAGATGCTCTTGTCATACGAATTAGCATCGCGTTACCGATGGTCAGTACTCCTACACGACCGACGAACATCAAGGAGATGATGATTATCTTTCCAATGGAGGTGAGCTCGGCAGAAACGCCACTTGAAAGGCCTACTGTTCCCAAGGCGGATGCCGCTTCGAAAAGCAGGTGAAGGTAGTCTTGCTTTTCAGTGGTGCAAAGCATGTAGCTTCCGATGAATAGAATGGTGGTATAGAATATGAAGGTGGACAACGCGGTGTCAACCCTATAAGTGGGGATTCGACGGCCGAAGAGATAGACATCACGCTCTTCACTCAATTTGCTCTTTACGTACGCATAAACCGCCGAGGTGGTAGTCGATTTCAGACCACCTCCCGTACCTGAGGGGGAGGCTCCCAGATACATCACCACTACCAACGTGAGAAGTGAAAGCGGATAGAGGGAAGTGATATCAATGGAGTTGTAACCCACGGTGGTGAGTGCGGACATGGTTTGAAAGAGAGCTACCAGAAAACGGTCGGCTGCATCAAATTGTTGTAAGGACGAATCGAAGAAGTAGAGTTGAACGGTTCCCCACGTTGAAATCAATAACGTTATTCCGAGTATTATCTGTGTTGTGAAGCTAACCTGATAATCTTTCTCCGTGATTTTTTTCCATAAATCGATCATCACAATAAATCCCATCGCCCCCGCATAGCTTAGAATCATAATTACCAGGTTGATTCCCCAATGGGTGGAGAATTGCATCAGATTGTCTGAGTAAATGCTGAATCCGGCTGTACAGAAGGAGGAAACGCTGTGGAAAACGGCACTCCAAAGAGGAGATGTCGCTCCTGCTGTTTTCATCATTGGATAGAGGGCGATTGCCCCCAATACTTCGAAAAGGAGGGTGAACGATATGATTCCGTTCACCAGATTTTTCATCGATATATTTGCCGGACGCGAGAATTCGGCATTCATTATACCCGATTTAATTTGGGTGAAGTGTTTTGTCATTCGAAGCATAGCAAAAGAGCTGATGGTCATATAGCCTAATCCTCCCAATTGAATCATTAGTAGGATGACTAATTGTCCCCAGAAGGTATATGTCTGACTAACATCGACCGTCGAAAGTCCGGTGGTTGAAACCGCTGATGTCGCTGTAAATAGATGATCCAAGAACGAGGCATGACTGTTGGTCATGAATGGAAGCAGCAACAGAGCCGTTCCAGCGATGATATAGGATAGATAACCGACAGTCAGTTGTCGTTGGGGAACCTTCGAAACGTATCCCAGCGTGAGGATCCGTTCGATATCTGTACGTAGAACTCTTCGTTTGAACTTCTGAAAGGATCTCTTGATGCGAGTCTTGGTATTCCGAACTATTTTGTTGAAGAAACTTTTTTTATTACTCATCGCATTGAATACGTTATAAAATTGGGCTCAAAGGGAGTACTTTTTTTTTAGATCGAATGTATAGAAGAGTATAAAAAAACGATCCATTACGTTGAATTAACAGAGGAATATGAATTTTGATTAGATTTCCTCACGAATGAGAGTCACAGCGTACATGTGGGAATATATAAGAGGGGGGAGAGATTGGTATTTGGACTATCTCCAAACAAGAAAGGAAGAGGATTGATGATTGATTCGAATAGGTATAAAATAAAGAAAGGTTGTCTCACGACAACCAATCTCCCTTAACCTTAAATCTAATACCATGAAAAACACAGTGCAAATATACAACGCTTTTCTGTTCTACGGCATATAATCGCAAATAAAACGTATTGGATTAACTTTATTTATTACTATAAGCTTCTTTTTCGACAGAAAAACAGCGATTTGTTAAAGCAATTAAGAGTGAATATAGGATTAGTTTTACTCCATATTATCCTCCATTGTCTCATCTAATCGGTTCTCCCATAGATATTTTTTTGTCTCACTGATTATAACTCCCGAAAGTAATATTAACGAGATTATATTTGGTATTGCCATTAATGCATTAAACATATCTGCCAGATCCCACACCAGATTCAGGCTTATCAGACTTCCACAAAAAACAGCGATTACCCAGAATATTCTGAATGATGGAATAATCTTGTGACCAAATAGATATTGCAACGTTTTCTCTGAGAGATATGCGTATCCGAGAATGGTGGAGAAGGAGAAAAAGAACAGACCGGAGGTTAGGATAAAAGGGCCAACATATGGAATCTTCCCAAATGATGTTTGAGTGAGAGTTGCTCCGTTTGTGTGGTCAATTTCCGGATAGGCAAGTACACTGCTGACAATTACCAATCCCGTAAGGGCGCATATTACCACGGTATCCCAAAATGTACCGGTACTTGAAACCAGCGCTTGTCTGACCGGGTTTCTTGTTTTGGCCGCCGCGGCAACAATAGGAGCGGTTCCTAAACCGGATTCGTTGGAGAATAATCCACGTGCTATTCCATAACGGGAGGCAATCAGTATGGTACTTCCCAGAAATCCACCTCCGGCCGCTTGAGGAGTAAATGCGCTCTTTACAATCAACATCAGGGATTGAGGAAGATATTCGGCATTAATTATCAAAATAATAATACATCCAATGATGTATAGAAGAGCCATAAACGGAACTAAAAAAGAACTTACACGCGCTATTCCCTTGATTCCGAAAAGGACTACCAACGAGACAACTACAGCCAAAACTAATCCGGTTATGTAGTTTGGAATGCCATATTCGTTTTGCGCGAGCGCGCATATAGAGTTGGTCTGAACCATGTTTCCCATAACGATGAATGAAAAGGTGCCGAATATACAGAACAGGACGGCGAGCCATTTCATATTTAATCCTCGCTCGAGAGCGTACATCGGCCCTCCGATCATCTTTCCGTTTTCACCTTTTACTCGGTACTTAACAGCCAACAGCGCTTCGGCATACTTGGTGGATATTCCGAGTACACCGGTCAACCAACACCAGAGGACAGCTCCGGGTCCTCCCAAGGCTATCGCAGTGGCTACTCCCACAATGTTGCCCGTGCCGATGGTGCCTGCCAACGCGGTAGTGAGTGCACCAAATTGTGAAACATCGCCGTTTGCTCCTTCGTCTTTAGTTATTGACAGTTTGATGGCTTGGAATATCTTTCGTTGCGGAAACCGCAAGCGGATGGTAAAGAAAAGATGAGTTCCCATTAAAAGGATCATCATGGGCACTCCCCATAACACGCTATTGATCTCCGTAACCAGGGTTTGAATGTATTCCATGTGTTTTTGTTTGGTTGTTAAGGATTTTCCGGTCAATTCGCTGAATCACTTCAGTCTGTTTGTTTGAATGGGGGTGATTAGTGGGTTGAGCAAACAAGTTCTTTGCCTCTGACGGATCGATCTACTTCTCCGTTGTTGTATGCGAGGTGCCCGTTTACAAAGGTTTTCCATACGGAGTGCGCGAATGTTTCGCCTTCGAAGGGCGACCAGCCGCAACGGTACAGAATATTTTCAGAAGTAACGGTGTATGGAGTGGATGGATCGACTATCACCACATCGGCGTAATAGCCAGGGGAGAGATATCCGCGCTCTTTGATGCCGAACAATCTGGCCGGTGCATGAGCCATCTTTTCAACTACTTTTTCAACGGTGAAAATGCCTTGTTTTGCCATTTCGAGCATGGCAATCAATGAATGTTGTACCAAAGGACCTCCCGACGCGGCTTTAAGGCAGGATCCCTCTTTTTCATTCGGGAGATGGGGAGCGTGGTCGGTTGCGACGATGTCGATCTTACCGTTGTTAAGAGCTTCTCGTAGCGCTTCACGGTCGCTGAGGGTTTTGACAGCGGGATTCCATTTGATCCGATTCCCATATTTGGCATAATCCTTGTCAGTAAACCAAAGGTGGTGTACACACACTTCAGCGGTGATTCGCTTTTCGGACAGAGGACGATCGGAAAACAATGCCATTTCGCGGGCGGTAGAAAGATGAAGGATATGAAGACGGGTGTTGTGCTTGGTAGCCAATTCGGCCGCCTGAGCCGATGAGCGATAGCAGGCTTCGTCGTTTCGGATCAATGGGTGATATTGAATGCTAAGATCTTCTCCGTAAAGAGAAACATAGTGGTCTCGGTTGGCACGGATAATCTCTTCCTTTTCATTGTGAGTTGCGATGATCTGGTTTGTTTCGCTGAATATACGCTCCAGCGATTCGGGCCTGTCAACAAGCATGTTTCCGGTGGAAGAACCCATGAATAGCTTGATCCCCACGGCACGTGAAGCTTCAGGGCGACGAAGTTCGGCAAGGTTGTCGTTTGTGGCTCCGAGAAAGAAAGAGTAATTAGCCACCGCAACTTCCGAGGCTCGTTGAAATTTGGCATTGAGTGCTTCAATGGTGGTGGTTTGCGGATTGGTATTGGGCATGTCCATGAACGAAGTTACTCCTCCGGCAACCGCGGCGGCGGATTCGGAGTGTAGGTCGCCTTTGTGAGTCAATCCGGGCTCGCGGAAATGCACCTGATCGTCGATACATCCGGGAAGAATCCATTTTCCGGTGCAGTCAATCTTCTCTGTATTGGCATATGCCTCTTCCGGAAGATTGTCTGATTGATAGATCGCGGATATGCGTTCGTTTTCGATCCGAAGAGAGCCGACAAAACGTTTTCCATCGTTTATCAGCGTGGCATTGTATAATAGATAGTTCATGGGGGAGTTTTTTAGTTGTACAAAGGAAAGAAAAAAGAGAAATACCACAAAAGATTCGGTTTGATTTGTTGAATTAGGGCTCTATTGTGTGCAATTACTCTTAATTCTCTCATTTATTGTTATCCTTAAGTCCATGTATGGATACTATTTTTGTCAAGCCGGAATAGTCTCGTAATTTTGTGGCCTATATATAATGAGTAGTAGAAGATATGAAACAAATAGTATTTGCCACCAACAATGACCACAAACTGGAAGAGGTGCGTGCGATTCTCTCCAATAAATATGATATTTTGTCGTTAAAAGAGATAGGGTGTGACGAGGAGATTGAAGAGACCGGAACAACGCTTGAAGCCAACGCCTTGATCAAAGCGCGCTATGTGAAGGAGCGATATGGGTATGACTGCTTTGCGGATGATACCGGATTGGAGGTGGAGGCATTGAATGGAGCACCGGGTGTCTATTCGGCACGATATGCGGGAGAAGAGAAATCGTCGATGTCCAACATGAAGAGGTTGCTCTCCGAACTGGAGGGAGTGGAGAATAGAAAAGCCCGTTTCAGAACGGTGATCGCTTGGGTGGATGACAAAGGAGAGAGGCTTCATGAAGGCGAAGTGTGTGGCACTATTGTTGATACATTGAGAGGAACGAGAGGTTTTGGATATGATCCGATCTTTGTGCCCGAAGGTTTTGACAATACCTTCGCGGAGTTGTCTGCTGAAACGAAGAATGCCATCAGCCACCGAGGAAGAGCTGTTCAGAAATTGGTGGAGTGGTTGGAGAATAAAGATTGAGGGAGTTAATCGCGTATCCTAATGTCGTCTTCAATAGAGAGAGATTGAACGTAGTCGCAGCTTTAGACTGTTATACCGATACAATGAAATAAATGCATGGTAGTAGAATGAGTAAGAATTGGATGATTGTATTTGTGATGTGGTGGGCAATGGCTCCATTGGTGTCGCAAATAGCAACGGATAGTTGGACAACCCATTATGCTTACAGCCATTTCAAACAAGTGGAGATGGCTGATAAGAAGGTGTTTGTTCTGGCCGATCATTCGCTTTTCTCATATGATCCGACCAATGAGTCGGTGGAGAAATATTCGGTACTGTCGCATTTGTCAGATCAAGCGATTGACCATATTCGCTACAATGATAAAAAGAGAGTGTTGGTGGTGGTATATGCAAATAGCAACATCGATCTGATCACTGATAAGGGAACACGAAACCTACCTGATGTTTATTTGAAAAATATAGCGGGAAGTAAAAAGATAAATGACATCTCCTTTACAGGGGATTACCTCTATCTGTCGGCGGATTGTGGAGTGATTGTTGTCAACCTAAACAAATACGAGGTGGTTGATACTTACGATCTGAATCTCCCAATTGTGAGCAGTCTCGCTGCGAACAATACTATTTACGCATTCACCGCTCACGGAGTGTGGAGTGGTGAGATGACAAAGAATCTTTTAGATCGAAACAATTGGCGACAACGCAGTTCGATGGTTTTCAACAAAGCAATCGGTTTTAAGGGAGAGATCGTAGCAGAGCTTGCCGGAGAGGGGTTGTATAAATGGAATGCGGATAAGGACGAATGGACTCTTTTCGCTCGATACAAAAATGTGAAGAGTTTGAAGAGCTACTCGGATCGTTTTGTGGTAGTCACCGATGACGGAGTGTGGGTTTATTCATCTACCGGTTCTTCTCCTATTAAAATAGAGGTTTCGTGGATGAATGATGTGTCGGTGTCCGCTTCGGGAAAGGAGATCTGGACAATTGTTCCCGATGAAGGGCTGTTTGGATATCAACTGAACGGTGAAAACAAAGTGGCTCGTATATTGGCGCAAAAGGTTCGTCCGGAGAGTCCGCTTACAAATGCCATTTACAACGGCCTGTTTGACGGAGAACGAATGGTGTTTACTACATCGGGACCCTATTACACGTCGTGGGGACAGCGTGCACAAATCATGCGGTATGATGGGAGATGGGATAATATTTCGAATAAAATGGTAAAAGAGTCGTTGGGATTTGAATTTATTGATATGCTCAGCATAGCGACTGATCCGGCCGATCCGTCTCACTTTTTTGTCTCAACATGGTATCATGGACTTGTTGAGTTTGTTGGAGATACTTTTGTGAAGCGATATACAGATCAAAACAGTTCGTTGCGCAATGTGTGTGATAACAACGGATGTTTTACGTGGGTTGATGGGCTGAGTTATGACAAATCGGGAAATCTATGGATGTTGAATACCGGAGTTGAGCGTCCGTTGAATGTGTTGAAGCATGACAAAAACTGGAAGTCATTTCCGCTGTCTTCTTTAACCGGAGTACAGTCATTGAATAAACTGTTGATCCTTCGTAAGGCCTCTAACGAATATAAATGGATCATCTCCGGACGAAACAAACCGGGATTGGCTATCTTTGATGATGGTGGGGCCATTGAAAACGAAGCGGACGATCAAAGTCTGTTTTTTGGAACGTTGACCGATCAGGACGGAAACTCCATTCCCTCATCGATGTTCAATTGCATGGTAGAGGACCATCGAGGATCGGTATGGGTGGGGACAGGAAAAGGGCCGGTTGTGTTCGACTCACCCGAACGGGCGTTTGAAGGGAACTTTTATTGCAAGCGGATTCTTGTCCCACGTAATGATGGATCAAACTATGCCGATTATTTGTTGGAAGAGGAAAATATTACTACTATTGCAGTGGATGGGGCAAACCGAAAGTGGCTGGGCACTTCGGCAAACGGACTCTTCTTGGTAAGCGAAGACGGAAATCAGATCATCGAACATATCCATTCGGAAAACTCCCCACTTCCCGGGAATCATATTCTTTCGATCTCCATTCATCCCCGCAGCGGCGAAATCTTTGTCTCTACAGATTTGGGATTGGTATCCTTCCGTGGTGATGCTAGTGAACCGGCAGAAGAGTTAACCGAAGTATTCGCATACCCCAATCCTGTTCGTCCTGACTATTCCGGTTGGATAACGATAGGAGGGTTGGTAGATAACACCGAGGTGAAGATTGTCAATAGTGGAGGTCAATTGGTTTGGAGCGGACGTTCGGAAGGTGGACAGGTTATATGGAAAGGGTTTGATGATAACGGACGGCGAGTTCGAACCGGAGTGTATATGGTTTTCTGCTCCACAGACGGAGGAGCTCAAAGAGCCGCCACAAAGATATTAATTGTGAATTAAGTAGTTGAGATGGGTTGGATTATATAATTAGTCTGTTTCAACACAATAAAAATCAATAAACTATGCTTTTTAACGAGACAATATTCGGTCCGATTAAGAGTCGCCGTTTGGGAACATCCCTGGGAGTAAATCTTCTTCCCTCGGATGGCAAAGTGTGTACGTTCGACTGTATTTACTGCGAGTGCGGGTTCAATTCTCAAGGGAAAGGAGGAAAGCTTCCAACCCGAGAACAGGTCGCAATGCTTCTGGAGAGTAAATTGAAACAAATGCGCGAAGAGAATAGTCCGCTCGATGTAATTACCTTTGCAGGGAACGGAGAACCTACCGTTCATCCTCAGTTTGGCGAGATCATTGATGATTCGATCGCATTGAGGGATCGTTACTATCCAATGGCCAAAGTGTCTGTTCTATCCAATTCCACCCGCATCGCGGACGAATCCGTTTTCAATGCTCTATTGAAGGTAGATAACAATATCTTAAAACTAGACTCGGCAATCGACCGAACCTTCCGTCTAATGAATGCCCCAAATTTAGGCTTAAGTGTTAACGAGGTGATCGAACAGCTGATTCGCTTTAACGGTAAACTTATTATACAGACAATGTTCCTAAGGGGGGTTGTAAGGGGAGAAACGGTTGATAATACCACAAAAGAGGAAATAGATAGCTGGATTTATGCGTTAAATAAGATTAATCCAAAACAAGTGATGATTTATTCACTTGATAGACCAACTCCGGAGAAAGAATTGATAAAAGTTTCTAGCGAAGAACTCCGTATAATTGCGCAAATTGCCGTTGAAAAGGGATTTAATGTAAGTGCGACCATCTAATCCTTGCACTTTTTTTGCAATTTTCTTGACATTTTTCTACTAGTTTACCCCATATCATGGAGTAAAAACCACCCTATAAAACACATTTCTACATATTAATATGGTTTTTTGTATAATAAAATCAGTGAGATTATTGTTTGATTATAAAAAGATAAACCATATATTTGCAAGCATTAGAAACAATTCCCCTAAATCATTCCCTTAATATTTAACAACATGAACAAGTCTGAATTAATTGCTGCGATGGCAGAAAAGTCAGGTCTTACAAAGGCTGACTCTAAAAAGGCTCTTGAAGCTTTGGTTGCAAGTGTTACTGAGGCATTAGCTGCTGGTGATAAGATTGCATTGGTAGGTTTTGGTACTTTCTCTGTAGTTGAGAAAGGTGAGCGTCAAGGAATCAATCCTGCAACAAAACAGGTGATTACTATTCCTGCTAAGAAAACTGCTAAATTTAAAGCTGGAGCCGAATTGGCAGAGGCTGTGAAGTGATCTTTGTCTCGATTTAAAGTGTGCGGTGGTAAAACGTAGAGGGTTACTCTTCTTGTTTTATTGCCGTAACTGTTTATATAAGGCGACACATTCAACCGCTTCACGTACATCGTGCACTCTCAATATATTCGCCCCTTTCATCAGTGCTATCGTATTCAGCATTGTAGTTCCATTAAGCGCCTCTTCCGGATTAATGCCAAGTGATTTGTAAATCATCGATTTTCGCGATATTCCTATCAGAAGAGGGCAATTCAATGGATGAAAATCTTCCAGGCGATTCATCAATTCGTAGTTTTGTTCAATCGTTTTGGCAAAGCCGAAACCCGGATCGATGAGTACGTCGTTCACCCCTTTTTTGTGTAATTGTTCCAAGCGATGAGAAAACCACTCAATAATCTCTTCAGTGAGATGTTCGTAGTGGGTGAGTTGTTGCATGGTTTTGGGAGTCCCTCTCATATGCATTACCACATATGCAACTTGCAGCTCCGCAATTGTATCAAACATCTTCTCATCAAGCGTTCCGCCTGAGATATCATTAATCATCGCCACTCCGTGTTCCTCCACGGCCCATCGGGCTATTTCAGATCTAAACGTGTCAACAGACACAGGGACTCCGGGAGCTTCACGTTCAATCACTCCGAGCGCCTTCTCCAATCTTGCTTTCTCTTCTTCTGTTGAGATCTCCACCGCGTCCGGACGGCTCGAATACCCCCCGACATCTATTATGTCCACTCCTTCTGAAACCATCTTTTTTACTCTTGCTGAGATAGTTGCATCAGTCGATGTACGGCTCTCTTGATAAAAGGAATCGGGTGTGGAATTCAATATTCCCATGATCAGTGGTGTCTCAAGCGATACCAGTTTCCCGTTTAGATTCAGTGAAAACATGTGTGATCTTATTTTTTATGTGTGGTGAATGATTCTATTATCAATAGCGAGGCTTACGCCTTTGGATCGATCTATAAATAGCTATTTTCCGTACGCGTAAGCCTCAATATTCAGGGAGTATATATCTCTCTTAGTTCTTCATTTGTACTCGTTCGGTAGGAGGCAGTATTTCGTTCCGTTTATCCACCTCTTCGGCCACTCTGTCGGCCAATAACCTAAACGCTGTTCCGGTGATCGTTTCTGCATTCAACGCGACTGGTTTTCCGGCATCGCCACCTTCGCATATCGATTGTACGATGGGAATTTGTCCCAATAGAGGCACTTTCAACTCTTCGGCCAATCGTTTACAACCCTCTTTCCCAAAAATATAGTATTTGTTTTCGGGAAGTTCGGCCGGAGTGAACCAAGCCATGTTTTCAACCAATCCCAATACCGGAACATTCACTTTGTCTCCCATAAACATGCTGATTCCTTTACGGGCATCGGCAAGTGCCACTTCTTGAGGCGTGCTTATTACGATTGCTCCTGTGATGGCCAGTGTTTGAACCAAGGTAAGATGGATATCGCTGGTTCCGGGAGGAAGATCGAGCAACAGATAATCAAGCTCTCCCCAATGCGAATCGCCAATTAGCTGTTTCAGGGCGTTGCTTGCCATTCCTCCTCTCCAGAGTACCGCCTCTTCTTTATTTACAAAGAATCCTATTGAGAGCAGCTTTACCCCATATTTCTCTTCCGGCACTATAAGGTCGCGCCCATTGATGTGTTCCAACACCGGACGAGCCTCTTCGAGTCCAAACATCTTAGGCATTGACGGGCCGAATATGTCGGCATCGAGAAGTCCCACCTTATACCCTTTGGCAGCCAACGAAACAGCCAGATTGGCCGATACGGTCGATTTGCCTACTCCGCCTTTACCTGAAGAGACTGCAATTATATTTTTCACCTCCGGAAGAAGTTTCGTCACTTCTGGACGAGCCGCCTGACGATGTTTCACCGAGATGTTTCCTTTGATGTCGATCGGTTCATCAATATAGGTTTCCAGTGCCGATTCTGTGGCTTTCACCACCGAACGAATGAACGGATCACTGGGCTTTTCGAAAATCAGAGAGAAGGAGACCCGTGTTCCTTCAATACGGATATCGTCTTCTACCATTCCGTTGGTTACAAGGTCTTTCCCGTTGCCGGGGTAACGCACTTTGGATAGCACGTCGAGTATTAACTGTGGATATAGTGCCATAATGGTCTTTATTTTATCCCGATCAGCAGAATCCTTCAAATAGGGAGATTGTTGTTCAGGGGTTTGTTTGGTTTCCGTAGAGAGTGGTTATGAATAAGCCCTCTCTTCTTTCTCGAGAAGATCTGACGAAGTCTGTTGGCTTCTTCTGCTTCTACCGAAACTCCTATATTCGTCGGGTTCGAGTTCGATATCGGGTTCTACAAGAGACGACTTTTGTGTAACAACAATTCGCAAGTACCTGATGTTCATTCCCCGTTCGAGCCACTGACGTTCATAAGCGGTTTTAATACTCAATATTTCGTCTGCCATTCCCGACTGGTATAGGTTGTCTGTGTCCACCTCTTTTACGAATCCGTTAGCCTCAGCCATCGCTCTTGTATATCCATACATGAAAGGGCTGTCACTCTTGAGATGAAGAAGTCCGTCGGGACGAAGGATTCGCTGATATAATTGGATAAAACGTGTCGAGGTAAGTCGTTTGCGCACCTTCTTCATCTGAGGGTCGGGGAATGTAATCCAGATTTCCGACACCTCTTCCGAAGCGAAAAAGGAGTCCAACTGCTCGATCACCGTTCGCAGAAAGGCAACATTCGACAATTTCTCCTCTTCCGATTGTTTGGCTCCTGCCCACATCCGCGCCCCTTTGATGTCGATTCCGATGAAATTCTTTTCAGGAAACAGTTTGGCCAATCCAACAGCGTATTCTCCTCTTCCACAGCCCAATTCCAATACTATTGGATGGTTGTTTTTAAAAAACAGCTCGTTCCATCGGCCTTTTAAGTTGAAGCCTTCCGATTTCAACTGTTCAAATGAGGGTTGGAACACGTGGGGGAAATTTGTCATTTCGGCAAATTTCTTCAATTTGTTTTTACCCATATATGGTAACTTGGTTCTTGTTTTGTGCAAAAATAGCATTTTAGAAGGTCATACGCAAAACAGCCCTTTACGAAACCTTCTTTATTTTGAGCGATTAAGGAGATGATGGTTCCATTGTCTGGATGTTCTCTTTTTCTGACGTTAAATAACTGAAAGTTTTAATCTTCTGATTTTATGTTTGCTACTTCATTCCTATCTTTGCAATACGTATGAAATATACTCAAACACAAGAACAACTGGCCCGTTTCGCCAAAGCGATGGGACATCCCGCCCGGGTGGCGATACTCGATTATCTGGCTTCGCAAGAGAGTTGCTTTTTCGGGGCTATTCATGAGGTATTGCCTATTGCTAAGGCAACCGTCTCTCAACATCTGAAGGAGTTGAAAGCGGCCGGACTTATTCAAGGAGAGATCGACCCCCCCAAGGTGAAATATTGTATCCATCGGGAGAATTGGGAGTTGGCACGCCGAATGCTTGCCGATTTTTTTAACAGTGTTTCTGATAACGAATCGTGTTGTAAGTAGTTCTCTTTTTCTCTCTATCCTATTCTTACAAATCGAGTGTTTCCTAATCCGGGACACTTTTCTTCATCATTAAAACCGATAGCAAACCAATATGCCTAGAATGACAATTAAAGTATTAGGAACCGGATGCTCCGCATGTAAATCTCTTTTTGATGTGGTAAAACAATCTGTGGAAGAGATGGGTGTAGAGGCGGTTCTTTTGAAGGTAGAAGATATTGGCGAGATTATGACGTTCAACACAATGCTTTTGCCGGCACTGGTAATTAATGAGCGGGTGGTGGCTAAAGGGAAAGGGATCAGAGTGGAAGAGGTGAAGCAGTTGATTGAAAAAAGCCGGTAGGAATGAAAGTGTTGATCTTTAGTACCGGAAACAGTTGCAGAAGTCAAATGGCCCAAGGCTACTTACAGTCGTTCGATCCCTATTTGAGAGTCTATTCGGCCGGAACAAAGATTGAGATCCCTATGAATGAAAATGCCGTCAGAGTGATGTCGTTGAAAGGAATTGATATTAGTCAACAATCTCAGAACTGTATTGATAAATACTTGAATGAAGAGTGGGACTATGTTGTAACTCTATGTGAAGAAGCCAGAAAATCGTCTCCTACGTTTTTAGGAAAAGTAAAGCAAAGAGTAGATTTTGACTTTGACGATCTGTCATGTATAGAGGGTACTGAGGCTTTCGTTGAATCTGAATATATAAGAGTGAGAGATGATATAGGTGAACAATTGTATCGATTTCTTATTGTCGAAGTAAAGGGAAGCGAGAGTTGTCCGTGCGGAGCAAACAGTTTTTGTAAATGTGAGTAAGGAGTATGATATACCGTTTTGCAGGATGGATTGCGCATATTGTTTTAGAACTTGAAGGGGGAAGCCGTTTGGGTGAATCTATCCATTATTTTCTCTTTGCCATAATAAATATTTCGTTTGGTTTACTGCTTATCAGTTTCCTGATGGGCATTGTCAATGCCTATTTCCCGGTGGAGAGATTGCAGAGAATTCTGTCGTCCCGCAAGTTGTATGGAAGTCAATACTTGTTTGCCTCACTGTTTGGCGCAGTTACTCCGTTTTGCAGTTGTTCCTCAATTCCTCTGTTTATCGGATTTGTAAAAGGAGGTATTCCGTTAGGAGTGACCTTTTCTTTCCTAATCACCTCTCCACTAATTAATGAGATTGCCGTTGCAATGATGTTAACCACGTTCGGAACGAAGATAACGGTAGTTTATGTCGTTAGCGGAATTTTTTTGGGAGTTGTCGGAGGATGGATTCTATCTAAATTCCGATTGGAACGTTACTTGAGCGACTGGATATGTCAGATTCAACAACAATCGGATACAGAAGCTGAAAGATGGACTTCAGACCATACCTCATTTTTGAAAAGAGTGCCGCGAATAGCAGCTGAGGCCTGGACCATCCTTCGTGGGATTTTTGTATATGTTGTGATAGGAGTCGCAATCGGAGCATGTATGCATGGATATTTGCCGGAGAATTTTTTTGAAACATACCTTTCGTCCAATCGTTGGTATGAAATTCCGTTGGCCGTACTTCTTGCCATTCCGGTACATGCGGGAGTTGCCGGAATTATTCCGGTTATACAAGTATTAGTATCCAAAGGGGTCTCCTTGGGTACTGCCATTGCCTTTATGATGGCTGTGGTGGGTCTTTCTTTTCCTGAAGCGATGATGCTCAAGAAGATTATGAAATGGAAGCTGATAGGGATCTATTTTTCCCTTATTGCCTTTTTAATAATCCTCACGGGTTATCTCTTCAATTTTGTATAGATACTTGACCGGACACAATATCAATGGGCTAGTTCGACCGTGTATCCGGCTTTTCTAAGGAGTGAAAGCATTCCCTCGTCGAAGACCAATTGAGCGGGGTTGATAATGATTAGGCAACTTTTTGCTTTCATTTTAGGTTCGATCTTTTTGATCCATTTGTGATTACGTCCGAAGATCATTTTATCAAGTTCGGCGGCTGTCAACGAATAGGGGAGTGGGAATTGTCGTCCCAGATTACCCATTGTTTCGAAATCACCTTTCGCATAGGCCTCTTTTCCCTTTCGATACATGTCGAGCATGGTCTGTTTTTGATTCACAAGTCGGCGGAGTATCTCTGCCTGCTCCTCCATTGTTCCGCCATTGAGCATCATGTCCATTTGCTCTTCCACCGATTCCAGCGCGATAACCTCCTTATGGCTCTTCTTCGCGTTATTGATAAGTGTTTTGTTTAGAAACTCCTCTTTTTTCCCTCCCATCACATCCTTCTGCCAAGCGGAACAGATAATCATGCTCAATGCCGCCGGTTTCACTCCACCAAGAAAGAATAGCCCGATTGTAATGGCTCCTCTCACCTCTTTATCCACTTTCTTATAGTCCTCCTCGGTAAACAGATTCTTAATTCGCTGATCTTTCATCAATCCGTAAGTGCGGATCTTGGAGACAAAGTCGGTTGGCGTGTTGTTTGATTCGAGTATCAATACTTCCGATGAATTAAACACCCGTTGCAATCCATCCACTTCATGTAATAATTCGGCAGAGTGTAGGGCACTTGCTCCGAATATATAGGAGGGTTTTGATAATCCCTTCCCTGATACCTTCCAGAGAGGAATTTTTGCTTCGGCGTTAAGAATGGTTAGTACGATTAGAATGGAGAGAGAGATGGATAGTTTGGATAAACGCATGATAGAGTTTGTTTTGTATGTATCATAATCGGGAAATCAAGATTCCGATTACAGATTTAATAATGATTTGATTTTATGGAAAATATCGGTGTTCTCAAAGATCCCTGTAAACAGATCGGCTCCAGGTCCAAATGAATAGACCGGAACCATCACTCCACTGTGACCTGTGGTTGAAAACGTACCTACCACCTCTCCTTTTTCGAGATTGCCGTCGATCAGGGTAAGACCTCCTGTTTCATGATCGGCAGTGACTACCACCAGTGTTTCTCCGTTCTGTGCCGCCCAGTCGAACACTGCGCCCACCGTACGATCAAAGTCCATCACCTCCTCCATCAACAAAGGAAGGTCGTTTGAATGGCCATAATCGTCGAGTTGTGAACCTTCGATCATCAGCACAAATCCGTTTGGATTTTTATTGAGTGATTCCAGCGCTTTAAGTGAAGCACGAGCTAAGATGTCTCCTCTTTCAGCTGGTTTGGGCAGGTCGAAGCTATCCACCACAGCCAATAGTTTACCTGTCTCGAATGAGGCCACCTCTTCCCACGATCGGGCAATCTGATAGCCCTTGTCGCGCATTTCGTTAAATAGGTTTCTATTGTCGGAGCGTTGTTCAAAAGCCTTACTTCCTCCCCCAAAGATAAAATCGACGCCACTGGTCACAAAATCAGACGAAATCATTTCGCTGTTGTCTCGGTCGATATTGTGCGCGCAGAATGCCGCGGGAGTAGCATCATAGAGTCGGCATGTAACAACCACTCCGGTCGATAGTCCCCGTTGTGCCGCATAGTCCATAATGGTTGGCAATGGGTTTCCAAGCGTATCGACGCTCACAGTGTGGTATTTCGCTTTTTGTCCGGTTGCCATGGCTGTTCCTCCGGCTCCAGAGTCGGTGATCAGTCGATCCAGACAATAGGTTTTTGATAGTCCTACCGCTTGACATTTTTCGAGGTTCGAACGCCCTTTGTTGGCAACCCATGCGGTGTAAGCGTGCATCAGACTCATTCCGTCTCCGATCATGAGAACTACGTTTTTCACCGGTTTGCCTGTTGGTGGAGTAATTAAAACCGGATCATAGGTGTTGGAAGTGGAATAGGTTTGAGGCAAGTTTCCCTTCTTTTCGGGCATGGGAGCGCACTGTGTAAACAGAAGAAGGAGCGCAAAACATACAGAGAATAAATATTGCATAGTGTTCTATTTACTGGTTAGTGAATTGGTTTATGGTTTGACAAGCAGTGTATTCAGCTACGTTCTTCCTGTCCGAGGTTTCAAAATTTCACATCCACATATACCGGAAGGTGATCGGAAGCCATCTGCTCGTCGATCACCTGTCGACGAAGAACCACACACGACGAGTCAATCTTACGGGTATAAATATAGTCAATGCACCGATTTGGGTTCACAACCGGAATGGTCGCGACAGCGGTGTCGTTAAGCGTGGTGAAGGTTTTTCTGAGATTGACCTGGGTCTCCGATGAAGGGATCGAATTCATATCTCCGGTTAAAAAGACCGGTTTAGAAAGATCTTTTAATTCATTGCTGATTATCTCAGAAGAGAGAACGCGATCTTCGGGGGTGAGTGAGAGATGACATCCGGCAAGAAAATAGTTTTGAAACTCAACAATGAGCAATACTCTCGGCTCCTCTCGTCCCGGAAGGGGAATCGAACGGAAACCCAGCGGTCGTTCTTTGGATAAAATCCCTATTCCATATTTCCCACTCTGAAACTCAATAGCGGCGGCATAGGTATAAAACATCATGGTGCGCAACCCAAGGTTTTTGAGCACCACTTCGCCATTACTTCTTACAGTCATACTATCGAGCTCTTGAAGGGAGACAACATCCGGCGCGATGGTATTGATCACTTTCGCTACCCGATCATAATCGATCACATCATCCATTCCTCTACAATTGCGAACGTTATACAACAGAATCCGCAGCGCGTCAGCCTCTTTCGTCCGTACCGAAGTGATCGGATCGGCCGCGTTGACTGCCGTAAAATAAAAGGGAACAACGAAAACAAGAGAAAAGAGCAGAATGATTGCGTGTATTCGAATTCGGTTCATAGAATAGAGATATTGAATGAGTATCAACTCGTGAAAAAGATTCTCCGTACTCAGCCCCACTCTTTTCTTCTCGATAAGGTGGAAAATCAGGGCGTAAAGGTAGTGATTTCGTTTCAAATCTGTACCTTCAGCCTCTATTAATCCGATGGTTAGGAGCCTCTTTTTAGTTGTAATTATACCATCGAGGCTACTGTTTAAAACCCAATTCAGCACAGAATGGTTCGTTTTTCTACCTTTTTGCTCCCCAGTGATGTATTTTTCGAAAAGTCGTGTACTTTTGTAAATAGAAGAGGGGGTTGGATGATACTCCTCATTTGTCTCTTTTCCTTTTCTCTGACGTTAATAGAGATTTCCATGAAAAAGTGTGCAATTATTTTGTTGCTTCTCCTTGTTGTCAGTGTGGCGAAGGCTCAACCTAATTCAGGATTCGGCTTCCGAGCGGAATTGGGATACGGAGTTACTGTGACAGATTCCGATTCTCCCGTTCTTTCTCTCCGCGCCATGCCCGGATGGCATCTCAACCCGTATCTGTTTATGGGCGTTGGTGTCGGCTATTTGCAATATGCCTCGAGCAGTCCTTATAACGTTGCCCAAATTCCTCTTTTCGGACATATCACCGTCAACATGCTGCGCTCCGGAAGGGTTATTCCGTTTGTTGATGCCAAGATAGGATATAATCTGGGGTGGAGTGAGAAAACGGTTGCTCGATTCGACCAACCCACCGTTGTGGATATGAAGGGAGGCTTTATGTGGTCGCCCGGTTTGGGTGCCAAATTTCGTATCGATGCCAATAGATCTTTCTCCATCGGGCTTGCTTTCGAGTCAAATACCCTTCGATATAGACCGAAGAGCAGTTCTTCCGTTAGTCCCTGGACTGCTTCAAATTACACTCTAAACATTCGACTTGGATATGAATTCTGATCAGATATCTCTTGTCTCTTCTTCTTGAGTAAAATGCGGATAAACAGTCAGCGTCTATTCCTGAGCTCATTCGGCTATTGCCACGAGCCCATATTCCACCACCACTACCATTTTAACCATGAACAAGCAATCCGGATTATTAATAATCATACTTCTTTCTGTCTCCTCTGTCGTGTTTGCCCGTCAGGACACCCTGCTCACCATGGACGAGGCCTACAAACGTGTCTATACCATTCAACGATTGGAAGGGAAAGTTCCTATCGTGGATGGAAAACTAAACGATTCCATTTGGATGGCGGACGAAGGTTGGAGCGATTCCTTTGTGCAGATTGTACCCTACGAACGTGCCCCCTCCGAATCGCCTACCTATGTGAAACTCACATATGACGACAAATACATTTACGTGGGAGTGAAATGTAAAGATAAGAACCCCCGCACGGTGAATCGATTTATCGGCAATCGAGACGACAACTCCATAGGAGATATTATCAGTATTGCCTTCGACACCTATCACGACTTTCGCGCCGCTCCCGAGTTTAATATCAATGCCGGAGGTAACAAGACCGATCTCATTGTGACCGACTCCAAGGATGTCAACTTGAGTTGGAATGTGGTGTGGGAGGGACGGACTCATATCAGTGAAAAGGACTCGCTTTGGACAGTCGAAATGCGAATACCCTTCAGCCAGTTGAGATATAATCACAACAAAACGGACGGAGTGTGGGGGCTCCATGTCCGTAGGTTGATCCGAAACAACAACGAAGTGCAAAACTGGAGTATGATTCCGTTGAAAAACAACGGACATGTCTTTTCGTTCGGCGAATTGCATGGACTGAAGGATCTGCCCAAGCCTAAGGGAATCGAGTTCTTACCCTATGTTTTGGGAAAACATAGGCGCGAACCCCGGATTGAGGGAAGTCCTTACCAGACAGGGAGCAGTTGGAAAGGAAACATTGGTATCGACGCGAAAGCCTCATTGAGGGATTACACGCTCGATTTGACCGTTAATCCCGACTTCGGGCAAGTGGAGCTCGACCCCTCTGTAATGAATCTTTCCGCCTATGAAACTTTCTACGACGAGAAACGCCCCTTCTTCCTCGAAGGAAAACACATCACCGATTTCAAGAAGGGAACAGATATGATGTTTTATTCCCGCCGCATTGGAGCGGCTCCCCAATTATCTCCCAGTGGGATTGACAACGTAAACTCCTTCGCGGAGAAGGCGGACAATGTTCCCATTATCGGAGCGGTAAAGCTCACCGGAACCAATAGCCATGGAGTAACCATTGGTGCCGTGCAGAGTGTTACGGCTCGTTCGGTAGTTCGTACAATGAGAAGCGGAACCGAGGCAGAAGAGGTGGTCGAGCCTCTGACTAACTATACAGTGGCACGGGTGCAGAAGAATTGGAAGGGAAATACTCTGCTGGGAGGAATGATCACCAGTGTGAATCGTGCGTTGACCGAACCGTATCTCGAAAAAGCCTTGGTGAGAAATGCCTTCACCGGAGGAATCGATTTCACCCAATACTTTTCCAATCGATTGTACTATATTGATGCCAAGGCGATGTTCAGTTCGTTGAATGGAACAAAAGAGGCGATCGCCGCTCTTCAACGTTCGGCAGTCCACTACTATCAGCGTGAGTCGTCGCAGGATTATCTTCGGGTCGATCCCAACCGAACCTCTCTCAATGGTAGTGGGGGATATTTTAAATTTGGAAAAAGAGGCAATGCCCGTTGGACATTCAGCGAAACCTTCAATTGGTCTTCGCCCGGATTTGATTTGAACGACATCGGGTATCTGCGTGAAACAGACAACCTGCGCAATGAAACCGAAGTTGCTTTCCGTCAAACCGATATCTATAAGAAATTTCGATCTCTAACCTTCACCCTTATGCAGAGCAATAAGTGGAATTATGGTGGACGTTATGTGGGAAGTGATCTGACATTGCGGTGGGAGGCGATGAACCTTTCCCGTATGGAGTGGGATTTCAAAAATGTGTTTGGTTGGAACTCCGTGGACAGTCGGATGCTGAGAGGTGGTCCCGATATCTTTTTTGATCCTTGGCTTACATCGACGTTTAAGTTTAATACAGATAAAGCGAAGCGATTTATGTTTACATTCAACGGAATTGCAGACATCAGCGCTACCAATCAATTCACCGGATTTACCCTTACTCCCGGAATAGCGATGCGTGTAGGATCGCATCTCCATTTCTCAGGGCAGTTTAATTATTACAATGGGCATACTATTCATCAATATGTGGCAACTGCCTATCCGCTCGCAATGATAGGCGAGACATCTACCGCCGGGCCTAATTATTTTGCCGGAAATATCCAACAGGAAACTTATGGTGTGACCATGAAAGTTCAGGCAAACATTACGCCCGATCTCTCTATCCAACTTTACGCTGCGCCATTTACCTCGGTAGGACGTTTTACTGAGCTGAAACAGGCCGTTGATCCTCTTTCTCACAAGAAGGAAGAGAGATTCTACACCTTCCTGCCAGAAGAAGTTTCGATCACTGATGGACTTTACAGTGTAAGAAAGGGTACAGGGCCTTTATATAGATTCCACAATCCCGGCTTCAGTTTTAATGAGTTTAGATCTAATCTGGTGTTAAGATGGGAATATATTCGTGGGTCAACGCTCTATTTTGTGTGGGAACACCATATGAGCAACCGTGACAATTATTATAGGGAAGGTTGGGGTGGCAATCTGGACAGAATGTTTACACTCCCATCCTATGACACGTTTATGCTCAAAGTGAACTATTGGTTCTCCCTTTAATCGGTGAGGTCGACACGAAATAGTTTTCGTTTCTCTTTTCCCCTTTTTCTATAAATGATCTCTTTATTGGGTTTTAGTCGTCTGAATAATATCATTCGATTGTTTGAGCGGAAAGAATAGTAAAAACGTATATTCCCTTTTGTGCTACGGTGTACACCTCATTCGATCGCGGTGTACACCGCAGGCAACTCCCGTGTACACCGCAAATCAGAAGAGAATGCTCCGATCGGTTAATAGGAGTGGACCCCCAAGATAGTAGGATACGAATGGATTGAGTAGAAGATAGCTCCTGTTTGAGAAATAATCCCGATCGGCGATATCCGATTAATAAAGCAGATTCATCCGGATACGGTTGCGCTTTTCACGTGTTACACCCAGTTTTTCCTCCAGATACACATCAAGCGACCCGTATTTGCGGGTGATATAAAGGAGAAGATCCTCCATATTCTCTTCAGAAGAGTTCATCAGATAGGTGACCGCCTCTTGGGTATCCAAGGAGAGATTCTCTACCCCTGTTTCAAACTGAAACAAGTAGGTAAGGTTGTTGTTTGACAGCACATAATCTTGAATAATAGTCTCTTGAGTCGCACCAAGTAGATGAAGAATCAAGGCTGTGGCTATCGCTACACGATCCTTTCCATAGTTTCCCATAATGATAATGGGATAGTTTTGATGATTGGCAAGAATGTCGAACAGTTCGCTCAGATAGGTGTGGTTGTGATCGACAAAAGAGCGGTAGGTGTCTTGTTTAAAGATTACCGCATCGCCACGTTTGAATTCGTTGTTGTAAATACGATCGGCAATCGATGCCATCTCTATCCCTTCAATAGGCAATCTGACATATTGAATGTTGGGAAGATCAATTTCAGGCCTGGCCATCGGATCGTGCGGACGAAGATCAATGATCGTGTATGGGCGTAAGTTTCCCAGTCTGATATGGGTATTACGACTTAAGTCTCCAATCAGTCCTGACCGATAGAGCATTCCCCAACGGATCTGTTTTCCGTTCGAGGTCTCGTAACCACCGACGTCTCTGAAATTGTTTATCCCATCGAGTTTGATCTCTCGATTGCTGGTTATCACCTCGTATTCGTTGTTAAATACAAGGAGGAAGAATTTGCGCCTATAGGAGTCGTCAAGAAAAAAGGAGGTGGTATTGTCACCTATATCGCATACTCTATCTGGAATCAATCGACGAAACTGAGTGGGGCTTTCGGATATATATATCTTTACCTTTCCTTCTATTCGGGGAGTTGTTTCCCATACCAATTGGTAATATCCCAAACCAAGTTCATTACAAACAACCTCGATTTTAGGAGCATAGAATGTGCAGGATTGTACAATCCCCATGAAGATAATAGGAATTATTATCAGCGGAAATTTGTAGTATAACCTGTTTGCCGTCATAAACCGTAAATGGATAGGGGATTGTTTGTGTGAAGTAATTATTTGAGTCGCTCGAGATACGTCTGGGCGAACTCGTTGGAGATATAGTTGTCGAGACTGCCGCATACCTCTGAAGAGAAAGCGATGGCTGATTCGACAATCTTACCCCAGCGTTCCTCCGACAACGTTGGAAGTTCCTCTTTGGTCACATTCTCTTTGAGTAGGCCGAAAAGGATTCCGGCGTTGAAATTATCTCCGGTGCCAATGGTGCTTACGGGAACGATCGGTTTCACATCGAAATGGGTGGTGACGGTTTTGGTAAATAGTTCCACCCCATCTCCTCCACGGGTACAAATAAAATTAGGACAATGATACGCGATCTTGTCTAAATACACTTTTTTGATGTCGCTTACTCCGAAGATATTTAAAAAGTCCTCGTCTGATCCCCGTACAATATCGGCATATTCCATGTTCTCGAGAATAGTGGGCAGCAGACGAATCAATTCGCTGGAATGGGGAGAGCGAAAGTTCGGATCGTAGTAGATGATCGCTTTTTGAGCTTTCGCATATTCAAGCAGTTCGACCATCTTTTCGCGCAACTCCGGACGGAGGGCATATATTGAGCCGAAGATGAAGATGTCGTTTTCTTGGATCTTAGGGAATAGCAGATCGAGTCGCTTCTTTGGATAATCAATGTAAAACTGATACTTGGCATTGTTCTTATCGTCCAGAAACGCCATGGCGATAGGCGATTTTCCATCGTAAAAACGATCGAGATTGGAGGTGTTAATCTTGTTCTCCTTCATGAAGGAGACAATCAACTCGCCTACCATATCGTTTCCAACTTCGCTCAAGAAGGTAGGATTAAGACCGAGGCGCCCCAATGTAACCATACTGTTGAATACCGATCCCCCGGGGTTGGCTTTAGTAGGTTGTCCGTTTTTTATTATCAGATCAAGAATGGTTTCTCCGATTCCTATTATCTTTCTCATAGTTGTATTTGCTCATCGACCTGTTTTGTGGCAAGTCTGTGTCATTGTATTCCTATTTTGTTACACCTCTATTCATTCGATGGTCTATTCGCACACCTTGAAAAGATCATCCTTTATCAACGGACGAAGGAAGTATCCTCCTGTTTTGGGCGATCCTTCGTAGTAGATCAGATCGAGCTTTTTCAGAATGTGAAGGTAGCGTTCCACCGTTGACTTCGGACGGTTGATTTTTCGCGCCAGCGCCTCGGCGTTCAAACCCGGTCTCTTAAACAGAAGTTTGACTACTTCAACGCTTGAATCCATCACATTGTTGCTCACTTTCTCAATAATGCCGTTCTCGATACCCTCAAAGATAAGGTTTTCGATGGCTTCTTCCATATAATTCACCTTAGGAACTGCTTTTTTTCTTCCGTTCTTACGCAATTCATCGGTAGGAGTGATGCCGTAGATGGTACATGTAACCCGTTGTTTGGAGAATTCCCATTTAGGTTTCTTGGAGCCTATGGCCTTTGATTCCTGTATAATAGTTAGACATCCAAGACCTAACTTAGGGGTTTGTCCGCGGAGAAAGAAGAAGTGGGTGATCATTGGATTGATTTCGAACACTTCGTTTGGACTCTTCTCG
The DNA here is from genome assembly GCA_047972845.1 of Bacteroidales bacterium. GTDB lineage: Bacteria > Bacteroidota > Bacteroidia > Bacteroidales > JBKEBB01 > JBKEBB01. Next base: position 13,663 of record JBKEBB010000286.1, on the reverse strand, counting down.
TTCACCTCAAACTCCTTGCTGGTGTAGTTTTCTATTTCTACGCGATCACGGTATAGAAAGATATTTATCTCTCCCGAGGGGATTGAGTAGTCAGTATGAATCAATGCGTTCTTTACCGCCTCACGTACCGCTCTGGGTGAAATGTCTGTTCTTTTCCGAAGGAGCTTCGCGATCGAGGCGGTTGTCTTTTCCGCTATTTCAAACAGATTCCCGTCAATCACTTGGGAATTGAGAATCTTACTTCGTTTGTCCACCCCAAAGAACTGAGTAATTCTAAGACGGCATTGTGGGAAGAACTGAGCGGTGTTGTTGCCGAAAAGCAGAATCGCGGCATTGGTGAGCATCCCCTCCTTCATCAAGGAGAATCGTGAGAGGAGAGTCTCCACATTGGTTTCTGAAAAGATACTGGCACGGATGAACTCGGAAAGCTCCGTCATCGCTTTGGAGGTCTCTTCAGAGCTGATGCAGTGAAGTCCCGCCCCGGGACAGATAGAGCTTTCCCAGTCGGTGCTTTCGAGAAGGGTCGATTTGAGGATCGATACCAATTGTTGATAGTTGGCTACCACCGTCTGCCCGTATTGCCTGATGTGGCAGTTCTCTTTATAGAGATAGGGTTTGTTGTTACCCGGAGGAATGTCGATGAGAATGATATCCTGCTTGTTAATCCGGATCACTTCGCTGAGGAAGTAGGGTTGCGGATTGATCGAGGTATAGGCATATTCCCGTATCTCAGCCAATACGTTGTTGGCGTCTTGTACGTGTGTTATCAGTCCGCCTTGTTGTGCTCCAAGAATGAGTTTACCTCCTGATCCGTTCAGGAAAGAGGAGATGGTTCGGCAAACAGACTCTTTGTTGCTGTAGGTGGAGAACTCGAGATTGTCCGATTTAGAAGCTCTCAGCAGCGATTCAATGGTATTCAGTTCCATAAGGGGTTATTCGTGCGAAATTAGTAAACCTCAATTTTTATCGGGACGTTTGCTTTCCCATACAAAGTAGGCTATCAGTGCGACGTACATCGCCAGTGCAATGGCCTCGGCAATGGAGGTCTCAAGCCACGCTTCATTTACAAAGTTATATCCGGCAAAACGGATCGCCGCGCTTACCACACCCATCAAAGCTCCTCCGGCGATGAAACCTGACGCGAGAAGCGTTCCTTTGTCGAATCGGGCTTTATTGATTGTTGGGTCGGTTGAACTGCGGTTTACATACCAACTGATCAAACCTCCGACAACAAGGGGAGTATTCAGCTCAAGAGGAATAAACATTCCCAACGCGAATGCAAGCGCGGGTATTTTAAGATAGGTAAGGATTAAAGCGATTACCGCTCCAATGGCATAAAGCAACCAGGGGGCTCCGCTTCCCGACATCAACGGCTCGATTACCGCCGCCATGGCGTTGGCCTGAGGAGCGGCAAGCTGTCCGCTGGTGAATCCGTAGGTTTTGTTCAATATCATGATTACGCCCCCTACTGTCGCGGCCGACACAAGGGTGCCTAAAAATTTCCATGTCTGTTGTTTAGCAGGAGTTGTCCCAATCCAATAACCGATCTTCAGGTCTGTGATGAATCCGCCTGCCACCGCGAGAGCGGTACATACCACTCCCCCGATTACCAATGCCGCCGACATTCCGGCAACACCATTCAGTCCCACTGCCACCAGCACGACACTGGCAAGGATAAGAGTCATCAATGTCATTCCCGATACCGGGTTGGTTCCCACAATGGCAATGGCATTGGCTGCCACGGTAGTAAAGAGGAACGCGATGACAGTTACCACAACCAACGCGACAATGGCGAATGTGAGGTTGTGAAGGAGTCCGAACCAGAAGAAGAGAAATATCAATACCAGAGTGATAATAGAGCCAAAGGCGATGAACTTCATTGGGATATCGCGCTGAGTGCGAAGGGTTGTTTCGGCTACTTGGGTGCTTTTCCCTTTGATTTCGGTTGCTGCCAAGCCAACCGCGCTTTTGATAATACCCCATGAACGAATGATTCCAATGATTCCGGCCATTGCGATTCCTCCGATTCCGATGTGACGCGCATACATCGAGAATATCTTTTCAGGGGTGAGATCTACAATCAGTACGGTATTAGTAGGATTGGCAATAGTGAGAACATCTCCTCCGAAGAAGAGATTCATCGCGGGAATAATGATGAACCATACAAATACAGATCCCGCGGCGATAATTGCCGAATACCTCAATCCGATGATGTATCCAAGACCCAGAACGGCCGCTCCGGTATTTACCTTGAACACCATCTTTGTTTTTTCCGCCAGGGTTACGCCCATCGGAAGCAGGCGGGTGGTAACTACTTCGGTCCACCATCCGAAAGAAGCCATGACGAAGTCGTACAAACCTCCTATGATTCCTGCCAGTATAAGCGGTTTGGCTTGATTGCCTCCCTTTTCGCCCGACACCAACACTTGGGTCGTCGCGGTAGCTTCGGGAAATGGGTACTTGCCATGCATATCGCTCACAAAGAAACGACGGAAGGGGATAAGGAAGAGGATCCCTAATACTCCTCCGAGCAACGAGCTGAGGAATATTTCCATGAAATTGATCGTCAACTCAGGATATTTAGCTTGAAGTATATAAAGGGCCGGGAGGGTGAATATCGATCCGGCGACGATCAGTCCCGATGTGGCGCCAATCGACTGGATGATTACGTTTTCTCCCAACGCGCCTTTGCGTTTGGTTGCCGTCGATAGTCCCACCGCGATAATAGCGATCGGTATCGCGGCTTCAAACACCTGCCCTACCTTTAGTCCCAGGTAGGCAGCGGCCGCTGAAAAAAGAACCGCCATTAATACTCCCCATGTCACTGACCATACGGTTACCTCTTTGGGTCTGCTTTCCGGAGAGATCAGTGGTTCGTATTTTTCTCCCGGGTTCAGTTCTCTAAACGCATTCTCAGGCAGTCCCTGAATCTTATCTTCCTTCATTGATCCGTTGTATTGTTAGTTCGAGCGATTGATGATTATTGTATCGTTGGCGTCAGCCTCTGACATAATCCAATCAAAGGCTTATACATCGATGTGTATAAGCCTTTGGGATATTCAATAATCTATCTGATGAATTACCATTTGGTTAGTGTCACATTGCGGAACTCAATGGGTTTTCCTTCACTCTGCAGACCGATGAAGCCCTCTTTATGCAGTGAATTGGTTCCTTTATTTTGTTCTACACCATTTATCTTCACACAAATCTCGCCTTTATCCGTTACTTTTATCTCGGCTTGGTTCCATTCGCCCAGAGGCTTCTCATTCGATTCGGTAAACTTTTGAACTACCGGGAACGCGGGGCGCTCTTTGCCTTCGGGAACAACAAACTCAGCCAGATCCGAACCTCCTAAAAGAACGAAATCTCCTGCCTTTCCGTTCATCAACTGGCACTCAATCGCGTTGGGGAAACTATCCATCTGATCTTGCTGATTGATGAATATTCCGCTGTTGCTCAACTCTTCCACCCAGCGCCACTCTACTTTCAGGGTATAGTTGGTGTACCGTTCGTTGGTACGCATCCATCCCAAGTTTCCTTTCACGTGAATCACATCGTCTTTCACACCAAACACCTCTTCGGCAGTTGTTGTTGTATCGCTTGTGTAGCAGGTCCAGTTGCTGAGGTCGGTTCCGTTAAACAGTTGGATTTCCTCTCCTTTTGGCTGACATGATACGATCATACCCGATACGGCAATAACAGCCGCCATTTTCGCTAAAGTCTTTCTCATAATTGTATTATTTAAGTGTTAATAAAAAATCGTTGTGTTGACGGTTTTCTTCAGTATGTTGTTTTATTGAGTCACGTTTTCATTTTCCATCTCCAGTGAGAATCCCTTTTCATCGAGTACTCCGTATGTGAAATGGGTAATCCAGTCGCCCAGTATGATCAGACGGGTTTCCCGTGATAGCATTAGGTCAAGTGGAATATGTCGATGGCCGAATACAAAAAAATCGACCTGTGGATGATACTTCAGGTAACGTTTGGCAAACTGTACTAAGTGTTCTTTCTCTTCTCCAAGATAATCGCTGTACTTCTCTCCTTTTATACGACTTTGGCGCGACCAAGCGTGGGCGAAACCGATTGTCCATCGTGGATGGATGGCTGAAAAGGCCTTTCTGCATAGCGAATTGTGGAATACAGCTCGGATAATTCGGAACTTATAATCGTTCGGATCACCGAATTCGTCCCCATGCGAAAGAAAAAACGAACGCCCTTTCAACGTGCATACCATTGCTTGTCGATGCACTTTAACCCCCAGTTCGGAGGAAATATAATCGGTCAGCCACAAGTCGTGGTTCCCGATAAACCAATGTATCTCAACCCCCGAATCGGAGAGCTCCGCCACTTTTCCGAAGAAGCGCACATACCCTCTTGGCACCACTGTTTTGTATTCAAACCAGAAGTCGATCATGTCGCCCATGAAGTAAATGGCCTCCGCGTCTGATTTGATCCGATCGAGCCACCTGACGAGTCGTCGCTCGGTGTCCAACGGATTTTCAAGTGTTTTAGCCCCTAAGTGGGCATCGGAAGCGAAGTATATTTTTTTCATTGTTGAAACGAGTCTGTTGGTATTGTTTCCGTCGGTTGACCTTCGGGTAAAGTCTCTTCCGAGCGGTTCTTCTTTCTCTTCTTTATTCTTCTATTGAATTGTCGGGAAGAAATCCAATCAGAGAAATCCCAATTCCAATTTGGCCTCTTCGGTCATCATATCTCTATGCCATTCGGGCTCGAACACCAGTTGTATATCTACGCTTTCCACCCCTTCGATACCCTCTATCTTCATGCGCACGTCTTCAACGATAAAGTCGGCCGCCGGACAGTTGGGGGCTGTCAGAGTCATTTCGATACGTATATGTTTCGGATCGTCTGCATCTATCTTATAGATCAATCCCAGATCGTACACATTAACAGGAATCTCAGGGTCATAGACCATTTTGAGCATCCGTACGATCTTCTCTTCGAGTTCAAGAAATTTATTCTCCATCGTTTACACCTTGATAATAATCACAAAAATAGAAGATTTTGTTGAGATTACATCCTTATATGCAACTTTTTTGAGCTGCTTAACTCTTTATCGTTCAAAAAGAAATGATGGTTTATCTCTTTTCTTGCTCTTTATCAGGATGATTATGGGTACAATGATTCAGATCAGCCAAGTCATGTATGACTTACGAATACTCTGTTTTGACTGTCGGTAATGAATTGAAAGGAAGAATCTTGGAAGAAAAAAGAGAAGGGCGGATCTTCAGAACGATGAAATCCTCCCTTCTCTTCGAATGGGTTGGTGCGGCCAATTACTCAATCAGATCACCTCTTGAGTTTGCCATACCAGTAGTGATAGGCGCGAACCTCCCCTGTGTCCAATGTTACGTCGTGCGACACCCGCATGGGCGTTTCATCCATCGAGAAACGGACGGGAGAACGAAACAGCGGACCGTCGAAGCAGAACGTATGATACTCTCCGTTTTCGCCACACATATCTACCCCTTCGGGAATTCGTTCCACAAACGATCGATCAATCGGTTGTCCTATAAATGTTTCGTCCAGCTTGTCTGCCATCGTACTGACCACTACTGTCTGTAGTCCCGATTGCAGAAACTCCTCCATCACCTCTGCCGATGTTTTGTCCCACAGCGGTTCTACCACTTCGATGCCATAGGGATTCAAATGTGCCTCACGGTAGGAGCGTACGTCATGCAGGAATATGTCGCCGAAAATGAAGTGGGTCACCCCGATTGACTGAAAGTACTCCACCGCTTCACGCATCGCTTCGTTGTATCCGCTCATCTCTCCCGATGGGTCGAGGTATGCCTCCTGAATAGGAATTCCGATGCTTCTGGCTTGTGCCTGAAGCAGCCCTATCGGTATGCCGTGCATGGACGAACGGAGGGTCTCTCTGTTTACTGTCGTAAGCAGGGAGACTACCTCATATTCTTCGCCTTGCATTACTTTATACAGTGCCAAAGCAGAGTCTTTTCCTCCGCTCCTGTTCATTACCGCTTTTTTGCGCATAATAGTTTTACTTTTGATGTTAGCATTCAATGCCGACCCTCGATTCGATGCCTTTCTGGTAGTAGTGCTTTACCTCTTTCATTTCGGTTACCAGATCGGCTATCTCAATCAGATCCGATGACGCGTATCGTCCCGTTACCACAATTTCTGTTCGGGGATTTCTCCCTTTGATTGTATCGATCAGTTCGGTGGACGAGATCAGATTGTAAAACACGGCAATGGTAGCTTCGTCAAGCACGACCATGTCATACTCTCCCGAGGATACCATTTGTTTCACCTCTTCCAATCCCTTTCGAGCGGCTTCCATGTCGTTGTTGTCGGGAGTGTTTATCAAAAAGCAATTCAATCCGTATTGCTTTACCGTGATGTTGGGCAGAAATTGATCTACGGTTTTAACCTCCGAGTAGATCATACTTTTCACAAATTGGGCAATATACACCTGCTTTCCCGCTCCGGCCGCACGTAGTGCTAATCCGAAAGCCGCGGTTGTCTTACCCTTTCCATCGCCGGTATAGACATGCACAAATCCGTTCATTACGATGCTATTGATTGTGAGACCGGGCGAAGAGCCGGAAATCGGCTCTCTCCCCAAACGAATGCACCAAACAGGAGTGCGCTATATACCAAATCGCCCGCTACTGTGTTTTTAAGGAATGGGAGGCCTGCGGCATAGCAGGTTGCCAGCCCGTTCCATGTGTGGGGATACATTCCCGATGAAAGCCACACCCCGAAGTTCGACAGTGCGAAAAACAAAATGGAGGCCGACATAGCGGAGGCTACCACCCGGCTTACCGTTACTCTTTTCAGTGCATTCATTCCAAGAATGGCAATTGCTACAAACGCCGCATAGGTAAAGAGAGAACCTGAGTAGAACCATACAAATCCATCGAACAGCTCCGCGTACACCACGTTGTTGATGATCAGATCGCTGATCCACATGGAGACAATCGGGATGATGAAGGCCCAATATTTTTTACCGTAAAAGGCCGCTCCAAACAGGGCGATTCCGCTTATCGGGGCGAAATTGATGGGGTGGGGAATCAGTCGGCTCAGTGCTGCCAATAGAATCATACATGAGATTGCTCCAAATCGCAAATTGATCTTCTTGTTTTCCATAATTGTTTTGTTTTTAGTGTTGAATAGTATCTAAATGCAGTTGACAACGTTCAACGCAAAACGCATGGGGACAAGAATAACGAAGGTCGTTTGAGGAGGTGTAGAAGCTGTGTAGCAACCCGAAACTCTTTTCGTAGGCTCTTTACCCGAAAGCCGTTGAATGTTGTCGCACACAGGCAGGTCTTCTGACTTATTCCCGACTGAACGCCTTCCCGACAACGATTGTCAGTGGCAAAAGAGTGTTCAGCCGAATGGTTCTGTTGTATCAGAACCGGAACTTACAGCAGCGGGAACTGTCCGGGATTTACACCCGGTTCCCTCTTAGTCGGATTGTGCAAAGCCATGCACTCCGAAACCTATGCAGTTGCAAAGATAGGCAACTTTTCATCGTTTGGCAACGAATTTGATTTGACATTTTCCCTATAATCGCGTTCCTTCTTCTCAGATTCCATTGATCAATCTCTATTGTTTTGATTATCAAACCGAAGAATCCCTTCTGTTCTCCTTGTTTGAAGGAGTGATAAAAAGGTATATACCTTTTGGTGAAAAGGTCTGTATCTCTGCTACAAAAGGAGCCGTCTGTTTTACCAAAACGTTTGCTCCTTTTGAACCAACGGATCGGTCTGTTTTCAATGAATGAATACACATCTGTATAATGGGAATTACATCCTTTTAAAATAGGGACACGTCGGGAGATAATGGGAGATTGATGGGAGACAAAAAAAATACCGACACTGCCATGTCGGTATTACTATGTTCGAAACAGGATGAATGTCCGTTTAACGGACCCGAATTATGGAATGATTCGTTTGATGGTGTTGGCCTTGTCAATCACGGCGGTCAGTCCTTCGCGGTCGTCGTTCTCAAGCATTTTGCGGAATATTTGTAGCTGATGGATGTGTTCCCGCAATACATCGAGCAGGTTGTACTTGTTTTGCAGAAAGATGGGCACCCACATGCTGGAGGAGCTTTTCGCCAAACGGACAGTACTCTCGAATCCGGCACTTGCCAATTCGAAGATACGATCTTCTTCACGCTCCTTTTCCAAAACGGTTAGGGCCAGCGCGTAGGCACTGACATGAGAGATGTGGGAAATGTAGGCGGAGTGAAGATCCTGCTCTTCGGAGGTCATGTAGCTGACAGGCATTCCGATGGCGGTATAGAGTCTTTCCACTGTGTCAAGCGCCTCTTTGTCTGAGCTGTTGGGATCGCAGATCACCACGGTACGGCCCTTAAAGGCCCCTTTGACCGACCATTCGGGTCCGCTCTTCTCCGTTCCCCACATCGGGTGGGTGGCTACAAACCGTCCCCGTTTGGGATGCTGACAGATCATTTCGGCCAACTCCTCTTTTACGGAACCGATATCCATCACGATTTGATTCGAGGAGATTTTGTTCAACACCTTTACCGCAAGGGTAGGGATGGTGTCCACGGGTGTGGCCAAAACGATCAATTGGGCCTCTTCAATCGCCTTTTCGAAAGTGGAAATCTCATCAACCAGTCCCAGTTCAAGCGCCTTTTTGCAATTAGACGCCGAAGCGTCCACTCCCACAATCTTGGTGGAAAACTGATTATCCTTGAGGCTCATGGCCAGCGAACCTCCCATTAATCCAACTCCAATAATAGCTATATGCATATGATTTTCTGTAGTTTTATTTTTAATAATATTGTTTCCAAATGTGTGGACCGACACGCTCTTTTGCGCCTGACATCGGGCTGTTTTATCCGGTAATTACCCTGTTCATGGGAAGGTCTGAAGGCTCCACAGGTACTTGGTCAACCAATTGGTGGGAGAATCCGATCCCTATTCGGGTGGCATTGGGTAGTTGAGGGAGCAGTCGGTCGTAGTATCCCTTGCCGTATCCCAACCGATTGCCATGCGGATCGAAAGCTACACCGGGAACAACGACGCATGTGATTTGATCCAACTGAGAGAATCGTTCTCCAACGGGTTCCATCACTCCGAAGGCTCCTTTTATTAAGCTATTCTCGCCTTGGTATCGCACCAGAAACAGATCGTTTCCATCCACGATTGGGAGATAGACCTTCTTTCTCTCACAATATTCATGCAGCAAGGAGAGTGTAGAAACTTCATACATCAGAGGGTGATAGAGCAATATGTATTCAGCCTGCTGGAAAGCTTCCTGTTGTTCGACCTCGATGCAGATCTGATGGGACCGAAGTCGGCGCTCATCCTCTGAAAGGGAACGGGACAGCTCACGTATCTCTTTTCTGAGTTGTTGTTTGAGGGCCACTACCGACATCTCCATTCTTTAAGTTGATTGACCGTTTATTCAACGTTAATTGGACGAATACTGGCTGACAGAAGGTCCAATTAGTTTGATCTCTTTCACGGCATGAAGAACGGTTTCGTCGTGTTTGAAGAAGAGACGGAAAAAGGCTTCGTCGTCTTTCGCGTTACGGGCAATATAGGCATATATCTGATCGGTCAGCAATACGCGTGATTTGGCAATATCGGCACGATTAGGCTTAACTCCTTTGCTCTCCGCATAGGCGATGAATTCGTTCAACACATTCTTTTTGTTGAGGTAGGCTTCTATGGCTTTTGTGTCAGGCAGAGCAGCGATGGCCGCACGGTTCTGATCAGCATATTGGAAACAGAACTGATAGAGAATGCTGAAGTTGACTACTTGGTTGAAATAGGGGGTGAATGCGACGGTGTCGCGTGGTGTAAAGATGTCGGGCATGATTCCGCCGCCACCATATACTACTCTTCCTCCCACGGTGAAGTATTCGGTACTATCAACCTGTTTGATGCTATCTTTGGAGAAGAATTCACCCCGTTGATAACGTTCATATAGATCGAGTTCGTACTCCTCCCCTTTGCCCGGTTCGTACTTCTTCTGAATACTGCGGCCAGAAGGAGTGTAGTAGCGGGCGATGGTAAGACGGATAGCAGATCCGTCGTTGAAGGGGAGCTGTTGTTGAACCAATCCCTTTCCGAACGAACGGCGACCGATGATTAAACCACGATCGTTGTCTTGAACGGCACCCGCGAAGATCTCACTGGCGGAAGCACTCCATTCGTCGAGAAGAACCACCACGGGAGATTGCTGGAAAGCACCTGCTCCATTGGAAAAGGCCTCGTTGCGAGGAACAGATTTTCCTTCGGTGTAAACGATCAACTGTTTGGCCGGCAAGAACTCATTGATCATATTGATAGCAGCCTCCATATAACCGCCGAGATTACCACGGAGGTCGATGATAAAGCGATCGCACCCTTGGCTGCTTAGTTTGGCCAATGCGGTGATGAACTCGTTGTAGGTGGAGGCTCCGAATTTGCTGATACGGATAAACCCTACGCCCTCTTCGATCATATAAGAGGCATCGACACTGGTGAGAGGGATGTCTCCCCGAATGATTTTGATGGGGATCACGGATTCGGCGGTGGTACGTCTCACTCCTACTTTCACCTCAGAGCCTTTGGGACCACGTAGGTGTTTCATCACCTTCTCGTTGGTTATCCCTTTGCCAACGAAGAGGGTGTCGTTGATCTCCACAATCCGGTCGCCGGGCATCACACCCACCTTCTCGGCAGGTCCGCCTGAGATAACATTCACCACCGTAATGGTGTCGTTTTGAAGATTGAACTGTACACCGATTCCGGAGAAATGTCCCTCCAACTCTTCGTTCGCATTCTCCAGATCCTCGGCTTTGATGTATGAGGAGTGAGGATCGAGATCGTCCAAAACGGTAGGGATTGTTTTTTCGATCAGGTCTTTGATATTGACCGTATCTACATAGAGTTGATTGATGACCTCAAGCAGTCCGCTCAGTTTGTTTGAGGCGCGGGGAAAAGATATAGAGGTTCCTTTTATCACCACATTTCTGGAGAAATAGCTTCCAATAGCGATTCCGGCAGCGATGGAGATGGTTATGATGACGGGTAAAAGAATTTTATTTTTCATAACTCATAATTTATTAATTGAATGAAGAAATTATGGAGCTCGCATGGAATACAAATAACCATTCCCTTGGGGAATAGGACTAATTATTTGACTTGAATGCTCGTTTCATACAATTGAAATGGGGGTATTGTTAAGATTATCTGTTTGTTTCGTTAGAGGGATCTATTTGTATAAAAGCAACTTCTATGCCGGCTCGCTGAAGTAGTTGTATGCCATCCATAAGCCGGTATTGTTCGCAGTAAACAAGACGCCGTATTCCGGCTTGAATGATTAACTTCGAACATTCGATGCAGGGAGACGAAGTGCAATAAATGGTTGCCCCTTCACTGCTGTTGTTTGAACAAGCCACCTTGGTTATTGCATTGGCCTCGGCGTGAAGTACGTAAGGAAAGGTAAGGCCGTTCTCGTCTTCGCACAGATTAGGAAACCCCGAGGGTGTTCCGTTGTAGCCATCGGAGATTATTTTCTTATCCTTTACGATCAACGCTCCTACTTGTCTCCGTTTACAATATGAGTTTTCCGCCCATATTTTAGCCATGCGTAGATAGCGTTTGTCGAGAGCCAGTTGTTTTTCGTCCATAGGGTAATAATTCGGGTTATTGGAATAACTTCACAATATAGAGTACATATAGACCAATTAATACCAATCCTTCCCAGCGGCGGAGTGTTCCGTTTTCGAGTCCGGTCAGTTTCTTTGGAGAGTTATAGCCTGACTGTTTGAACCTGCGCCAATTGCCCATCAAAGGTAATAACATTAAGAATAACAACAAGGCAAAGAAGGTCATCCATGCAAAATCGCTCATAAAAGCGGCATAGTTCACTTCAATCGGTTTGATGAGTGCGGTTAATCCGATCACACTACAGATATTAAACAGGTTCGATCCGATAATGTTTCCAATAGAGATGTCGAGCTGTCTTCTAATAGAGGCCATTACCGATGCAACGAATTCAGGAAGGCTTGTCCCGAAGGCAACGATTGTAACACCTACAACGCGTTCGCTTACCCCCATGCTAAAGGCGATAGAGGAGGCTCCAGAAACAAGATTATCCGCACCGAAAGCTAAAAGAGCCGGAGCAATAAGGATATAAATGATAGATAACCAGAGAGGTTTTATCTTTTCTTCCGGATTGGCTTTTTCTTCTTCTTTATTCTCTGCGCGTGATTTGCGAATGGCCCAAATGGTGTATGCAATAATGATGATTACTCCAATCAGTCCGCTTATACGTCCAATCTCACCAGTTGATCCAATTATCCAAAAGAGGAGGGTAACGATCAACATCATAGGAAAATCTCTGCGTATGGATTCTTTATTAACAGGGATAGGTAAAATAAGAGCGGCAAATCCCAATATTAGTCCGATATTGACAATATTGGAGCCAATCACATTTCCAAGTGCAATTTCGGGATTTCCGTCAATGGCTGCAACAACGCTTACAATAAGTTCGGGAGCAGAGGTGCCAAAGGCAACGACAGTCATTCCGACTACTAACGAAGAAATACGGAAACGTCTTGCAAGGCCGACTCCGCCGTTTACAAGCATATCGCCTCCCCAAAGGAGAAGAATCAGGCCTATTATAAGTTGCAGGTATGGATTCATGATTGGAATGGATTTATAGATGCGTGTTAAATTATCGTAGGTTAAAGATCGTGCGAATAATTATTTTCTGGGACTAATTTGGTTCGGAAGTGTGATCCCGTTGCGTCGATACAGTGCGTCGGGAGTAGGATCTTGTCCTCTGAAGCGACGGTAAAGAACAGAAGGATCTTCCGTTCCTCCTTTTGATAGGACGTTTTCAGCGAACGAACGTGCAGTCGCCTTGTCGAAGATTCCATTCTTTTCAAACAGAGAGAAGGCATCCGCGTCGAGCACTTCCGCCCATTTGTAGCTGTAGTAGCCTGCCGCGTATCCACCGCTGAAGATATGTCCGAAGGCCGGACCTATGGTTACACCCGAAACAGAAGGGAATAGTTGAGTTCCTGAAAGTGCTTCGTTTTCAAATTGTACCATATCTCCGCTGAACGGTTGGGTGATCGTGTGCCAACCCATGTCGAGGAATCCGAATGAGAGTTGACGCACACAACCGTAGCCTACGTTGTAGTTCTCCGCGTCGCGAATCTTTTTGATCAGTTCGGCGGGAATCTTCTCTCCTGTCTTGTAATGCACCGCGAAACGATCGAGGAACTCTTTCTGTGGCAACCAGTTTTCCATGATTTGAGAAGGAAGTTCAATGAAGTCGTTATAGACGTTTGTTCCCGAAAGCGAGCGATAGGTACATTCCGACAACATTCCGTGAAGAGCGTGTCCGAACTCGTGCAGGAAAGTTTCTACTTCTCCATAGGTGAGAAGAGCGGGTTCGTTTTCTGTTGGGCGGGTGAAGTTCATCGTGATGGTCACGTGCGGACGGCTGTCCACTCCCTCTTTCTTCCATTGTCCTTTAAAAGAGGTCATCCATGCACCGGGCTGTTTGCCGCTTCTCGGATGGAAGTCGGTGTAAAGGATTGCCATGAACTTACCTTCAGCGTTGTACACTTCATAAGCCGATACTTCCGGATTATACACCGGAATTTTATCATTCTTCTTGTAAGTAAGCCCGAAGAGTTC
>JBKEBB010000277.1:0-4364 GCA_047972845.1 Bacteroidales bacterium | reverse complement strand
GTGTCCTTTTTCCACTTTCTGTTCCTCTTTCATCATCAATGAAAGATCCTTGTACCAGCTTAGAATCGCTTTCATCTCCTCTTCGGACTGTTCGGCGAATCGACTTCCTATTACCAGTTCTATTGTCCCTTCTTCAAGTTTGCACGCGCGCAACATATCCTCTACCTGCCACATATATAATATGTATTCGGCTATATTGGACTGTCTCTTTTCTTTGGCAATAATCATTGTATGGATCTGTTCTGTCCGGATGGCTTTTCCGGGGGTGATGGTTGAATATCTTCTTTATTTGCTAATTTTGTATCTGCAAATTTACACGACTTTCTTTGTAAACCTCTGTGGAATGAAAAAAAAGAGGGAGTTTTAGCTGTTTTCTTTTCTGTTTTTTGGGAATAAATCACATGCCACACAAAAGGACCATACCTTTTGATCAAAACGACTGCTTCTTTTAGATAAGACGACTGCTTCTTTTGAGTAAAAGGTAGATTCCTTTTTCGATGGGGTATCGTTTGCCCTTCGCGAGGGGTGATTTGAGGCGTTTTTATGGGAAAGTCATCACAAATACGAGAAGCAGATATAATTGTCGTACTTCCGATTCATTAAAATGACAGATATGAAATATGAACTGATCAATTATGGGTTTTTCTATGCCGATGGAGGTGCTATGTTTGGTGCTGTGCCCAAACGTGCATGGAAGCGTCGGTATGCGTCGGATGAACAAAACCGTTGCCTGCTGGCTATTCGAGGCCTGCTGGTGAGAGTCGGTGCACGTGTGGTGTTGGTGGATTGTGGGGTGGGGCAAAAGCCCGATAAACGGTTGTCATACTATCAGTGGAAAGAGAATTTGCCTATTGACGAGGTCTTTTCCGCAGTAGGAGTTACCCCCGATGAGGTGACCGATGTGATTCTTACCCACCTCCATTTCGACCATTGCGGGGGTGCTACCTATTGCAACAGTCAGGGGGAGATTGTTCCTCAGTTTCCAAATGCTGTGCATTGGACAAGTCGCCGTCATTGGGAGCATGCGATTAACCCGTCGCTTCTCGAAGCCGATTCTTTCTTTCGTGAGAATGTCGAGGTGTTGCTTCGGCAGCAACTGATTCGATTTGTTGACGGGGATACCTCCATTGGAGATGGAATAACCCTTTACGAGTGTGATGGGCATACCGTGGGACAGCTTGCTCCGCTGTTTGTCGGGGAGGAAGGGGCTGTGTTGTTTCCGGGAGATGTGATTCCGATCGCGGCGCACCATTCGGCCGTTTGGATTTCAGCATACGACATCGAACCGTTGGAGTCGCTACAATCCAAGCAGCGACTTCTTGATGTAGCCCGAGAAACCAATGCCACTCTGGTGTATTGCCACGATGCCTACAAGCCTGAAAGTAAATTATAGACCTATTCGGAAACTGGGCTGACCACTTTTTTCTCTTTGAAAAGAGTGATAAATCCTACGAATACAACAAAGATAAAGATCATAGGAATCAGCCAAACGGATGTCCAATCGGCAACCCCGTCGCGGGTGAAGAGATCGACGGTTTGTCCTGAAATCAATGCTCCGCTGTACTTTCCTACTCCATATGTGGCAAAGGCGATGAGCCCTTGTGCCGAATTGCGCAGGTTGGCGGGTGCTTTCTCATCCACGAAGAGTTGTCCGGAAACGAAGAAGAAGGTGAAACAGAATCCATGGAGCGGAAGCGCGATGTATGACCAAAGAGTGTTATTGGTGTAGGCACTGAGCGCGAGCAATCCGTAGAGAAATGTCCAGATCAGGATGGATAGTCCGATGCTTCCCTTGTAACGTAGTTTGACAAAAAGGAGAGGAAAAAGAATCAAGCAGATAATCTCCACAATCTGTCCGCTGCACATCACCGCCGCGGCGTTCTGAACCTGCATGCTGTTTAAGAAAACATTTGTGAAGGAGTCATAGAAGGCGAGAGGAATGCACGTGAGTACCGAGAAGATAAAGATGATGGCAAACGGTTTGTCTTTTATCAGCCGGAAGGCGTCTATCCCGATTATTTGTGTCCATTTGATACCGGCAATCCGTTCGGGAGCACGGTATGGAAGCCAAAGGGTGATAAATATTCCCAAAGCGGACGCGATGGCTGCAATATAGAATGGAGTGGCGAGTGCCTCTATCTTCAAGAAGCTGACCAACACTCCGGCAGCGATCCAGCCGATCGAGCCAAGCAGGCGGATTCGTGAAAACTCCTTGGTGGGGTTTGCAAGATTGACCATAGAGACGGAGTTGCACAACGCGGTAGTGGGCATGTAGCAGATGGTGTAGAGTAGTAGTAGTGGAAAAAAGAGCGAAAACTCCTTCACCTGAGTAAGCAGACATAGCAGCACCACGCCTACCGCGTTTAGAAATGCCAATACCCGATTGGCTGAAAAATAGCGATCGGCAATCATTCCGACAATGAACGGTGAGATCATCGACGCGATAGCGGCTGTGCTGTATGCGAGTCCGATTTGCGCACCACTGAAGTGTAAGGTGTATTTGAGGTAGGTGCCCATTGTGATATACCAAGATCCCCATATGAAGAACTGGATAAACATTACGATAGAAAGGCGGATTTTCATTTTCATAAAATACAATATTAGACGGTTAATATAATCCCCATCCCATTTATAGGGGACGGTGACTGAAGGGTGTGCAAATAATTACGCGACAAAGCTACGAGTAGTTTAAATGAGATAATCCGTCATTACACGTGAATAAAACCTCATTTCGCGTTAATCGCTCTTTTTTGCTCTATTATAGTTAATTAGCGTCTATCTACTGTAGTTCTGATCCGTTTATATACGTAATAATGGTATGAGTAGGGTATTGGTGTATAGCCGATGACTGCACGAAGATTGAGCAGAAAGCAATCGATGTTTGCCTCATTAAATGGATGGAATGAAAAGCGATGAATGGAGTGGGGGATTTATTGTAAAATACAATAAGTGAACTCCCTTTTTGGGACAGAGAATTATTACTGGGCGGTAGTTTCGGTTGTTTGGTATTGGGCTGACGATAGATGCAATCAAGGAGTTATTCAATGGCGAAGGTCTTTTTATGGGTAGGATCAAATTTGCGAATACGAATGGGATTTCAACGGTCAGGATGCCAAAATACAACTATTAAGAGAATAGGACAATCCGGATAAGTTTTGTCTTTCTCACAATAGTCAAAATAAGCTAGACTAGTTTAGATTAAAATATCAGGAGATAAGGTGGTGACAAGACTTCATATCAAGTATTCGATAAAGTCGGAAGTCTTTAAAGACAAATATTTTAGAAGAAGATTAGATGCTTTTTCTAAGATTTGGTATCTTTGGCAAGTGTAAGCCTTTGAGTTATTAGGAATCTACAATTTCGATATAATGAGTACGAGCATTTGGAATAGACAATAATAAGAAAAGGAATAAAAAGCGATATGAGCAAAAAAGACAAAATAACCGTAGAAGGAACGGAAATAACCGTTATTTCGGAGAAAAATAGCGATTATATTTCGTTGACGGATATGGCGGGTTATAAAGATGAATTAGAGGCGCGTGTAGTGGTGTCAAATTGGATGAGTACGCGATTTACGCTTGAATTTCTTGGTATTTGGGAAGAAATGTACAATCCTAATTTTAACCGTATGGAATTCCATACGATTAAAAATGCAGATGGTCGTTTGGTTCTTACTCCTAAGCGATGGGTAGAGCGTACGAATGCTATAGGGATCTTTTCAAAATCAGGTCGTTATGGTGGTGGGATTTTTGCTCATAAAGATATTGCCTTTGAGTTCGGTTCATGGTTAAGTGCAGCGTTCAAGTTTTATTTGATAAAGGAATTTCAACGCCTCAAAGAAGAAGAAACACATACAAAATCTCTTGAATGGAATTTACAGCGTACACTCTCCAAAATCAATTATCGTATTCACACAGATGCTATCAAGGATGAAATAATTCCCAAAATGGTTAGTAAGGAGCAGACAATGTTTGTGTACGCCAATGAAGCCGATTTACTCAATGTGGCGTTATTCGGTAAAACAGCCAAAGAATGGCGCGATGAAAACCCAAACAATAAAGGTAATATCCGCGATTATGCCACATTAGAACAGTTGGTTGTGCTGTCTAATATGGAAAGTATCGATGCTCTACTTATTAGGCAGGGACTTCCACAGGGCGAACGGCTTGTCCAACTCAATGGTGTGGCGATTACACAAATGCGATCGCTGACAAGCAATAGTGATTTTGTGAAATTGGAATAGCCTAAAGTGAATCCAACAAAGCCTATCTTTATCCCAGCCTCTGAAATCCAAGACCTCTATTGAAAATATATTGATCAATTGGTTATATAAAGGTAATGATGCCAAAAATGGTTGGTGAAGT
>JBKEBB010000267.1:0-3659 GCA_047972845.1 Bacteroidales bacterium | reverse complement strand
CGGTTGGTAGGGAATGTTGGTCATCGAAATATGTGCGGCTTTAAGGGTGAACCTGGGTTTGTCAATCCGCATACGTTTACCCAGCAACTCTGTCAGTGCCAACGAATCTTTTCCACCTGATAGACCGATAAGAATTACATCACCGTCTTCAATCAGTGAATAATCAAAAATAGCTTTAGTGAGCTTTGACGATAATTTACGCTCCAACAACTCGAGTTCCTTCGATTGCATTCAAATCGTTCGCCTTTGTGATTAAAACCTTTTTTACTCCTGATCGGATTGCTTCAAACGCGTTCTCCAATTTAGGAATCATGCCTCCTTGGATGATATTACTTTTTACATATTCATCGAATAGAGTAGGAGTGATGGATGTGATAACGCTGTCATCATTATTTTCATCACTTAGAACCCCTTTCTTTTCGAAGCAATATACAAGAGTAACATCGTAGTATTTAGCCATCGCTTTAGCCGTTTCGCCGGCAATGGTGTCGGCGTTTGTGTTGAGCATATTCCCCAACTTATCATGCGTAAGAGGGGCGATCACCGGAACAATCTTCTTCTCTATCAATTCCGCAATCATAGCTCCATTGACCTCTTTTACATCTCCCACAAAGCCGTAGTCAACCTCCTTTATGGGGCGTTTTGTGGATAGAATGCAGTTCATGTCGGCACCTGTTAGTCCCAACGCGTTAATTCCTGCAGCCTGTAAACCGGCAACGATTTGTTTATTGACCAGACCACCATATACCATTGTTACGATATTGAGTGTTTCGCGGTCTGTGATTCTTCTTCCATTCACCATTTTGCTTTCGATTCCAAGACGTGACGCCAAAGCTGTTGCTGAACGTCCACCGCCATGAACCAACAGTTTGTCTCCTTCGATGGATGCGAAGTCTTTTAATAATTGATGAAGAGTCATCTCTTCTTCAACAATCTTACCTCCAACTTTTATGATTGTGAGCTTCTTCATAATGGATTAAAGAAAGAGGGAAAAACAACCTTAGATATTATTCTGGTCATTTTACCCTCATTATTTTATAAATTGAATGATTCTCTACGCGTCAATTTTAGCATATGTAGCATTTGCCTCAATGAATTCACGACGAGGAGCTACCTCTTCACCCATCAGCATTGAGAAAATATGATCGGCATCAGCTGCGTTTTCTATAGTCACCTGTCGTAGCGTACGCATTGCAGGATCCATAGTTGTTTCCCACAGCTGTGAAGGGTTCATTTCTCCCAAACCTTTGTATCGTTGTGTGTGAACCGCATTTTCATTTCCGTTGCCATATTTCAAGATAAACTGCTGACGTTGCTGTTCATTCCAACAGTACTCTTCCACTTTTCCTTTTTTACAAAGGTAGAGAGGAGGGGTTGCAATATATACGTACCCGTTCTCAATAAGTGATTTCATATGGCGGAAGAAGAATGTCAGGATCAACGTAGCAATGTGGCTACCGTCCACGTCCGCATCAGTCATAATAATCACCTTATGATAGCGAAGTTTCGAGATATTTAAAGCTTTAGAATCCTCTTCAGTTCCTATGGTAACTCCGAGAGCCGTGTAAATATTACGAATCTCTTCGCTCTCCAGAACCTTGTGATGCATGGCTTTTTCCACATTCAGGATTTTTCCTTTCAATGGAAGTATTGCTTGAAACATTCTGTCTCGTCCTTGTTTGGCAGATCCTCCTGCAGAGTCGCCCTCCACAAGGAATATTTCACAACGAGTGGGGTCTTTCTCCGAACAGTCGGCCAGTTTTCCGGGTAATCCACCTCCAGACATAGGAGATTTGCGTTGTACAAGCTCTCTCGCTTTTCTTGCGGCGGCTCTTGCTGTGGCAGCAAGGATAACTTTCTCAACAATTATTTTCGCCTCTTTCGGATGTTCTTCAAGATAGTTTCCAAGGGCCTCACTAATTGCAATATCAACAGCACCCATTACCTCGTTGTTTCCTAACTTAGTTTTGGTTTGACCTTCAAACTGAGGTTCGGCTACTTTAACTGAGATAACAGCAGTTAGTCCCTCACGGAAGTCGTCTCCACTTACCTCGACTTTTACCTTTTCAAGCATTCTTGAGTCCTCGGCATACTTTTTCAAGGTTCTTGTCAGTCCCCTACGAAATCCTGCCAAGTGGGTTCCTCCTTCTATGGTGTGGATGTTGTTTACATACGAATATACGTTCTCATTGTACGATGTATTGTAGCTCATGGCCACTTCAACGGGAATTCCCTGTTTTTCTGTCGAAATATGAATTACCTCGTTTATCAATTTTTCTCGTGATCCATCGATGTATTTGACAAACTCTTTCAATCCCTCAGTCGAGTAGAATGTCTCCTGTTTACATGTTCCGTTATCTTCAACGACTCTTTTGTCAATAAGCGTGAGTGAAATACCTGCATTCAGATAGGCAAGATCGCGCATCCGCGTTGCTAAGATTTCATATTTGTATTCGGTAGTGACGAAAATAGAATCATCAGGTTTGAAAGTTATCGTGGTACCAGTGTCTTTTGTTACTCCGACCTCCAATACTTGTGAAGTCGGTTTGCCGCAAGAGAATGATTGTTCGTATATTTTTCCGTTTCTTTTGATTCGAGCAATCAATAGAGTTGAGAGTGCATTTACGCACGACACACCTACCCCATGCAGTCCACCCGATACCTTGTATGAGTCCTTATCAAATTTACCACCGGCATGTAAAACCGTTAATACTACTTCGAGGGCGGACTTATTCTCTTTCTCGTGCCAATCAACCGGAATTCCTCGTCCGTCGTCTTCTACACTGATCGAATTGTCTTCATTGATAGTAACAGTGATGTTATTGCAATACCCTGCTAGTGCTTCGTCAATAGAGTTATCTACTACTTCGTAAACTAAGTGGTGCAATCCTTTGGTTGACACATCCCCGATGTACATCGATGGACGTTTTCTTACCGCGTCAAGGCCTTCTAATACTTGAATACTGTCTGCTGAATATTTATTCTGATCAACGTTGTTAATTTCTTCTGACATATTGCTTACTAAGAATTTACAGAATTGTTTGTGCTTTTTAAAAAGCAAACAAAGGTACAAATAATTGTTCGGATTACCTTAATATATGAGTTAAATTCAGGATTATACGGGTGAAAATTCATCGTTGCCCACATCTATTAGTCTCGTTGCTTAAGGTTTTTGTTTTGATCATTTTATAACCTGATACAAATACTTCGTTGAGGTCACTTTCTTGATTAATTTCGATGCTCTTTGATCCATTTGGAATGTCGTCCCACCCATTAATACTTGGTAGTGTTGGCAATATCATTGTATAATGGATCAGTGTTGTTATAATCCGGTTCTACAATGTTTGTGAGCCAACCCTCTTAACTAAAATAGGGAGAGATTACCTTAGTAAATCTCTCCCTATCAATTCGTATATTAATCGATGTTATGCTCCAAAATCATCAAATAGCAGCATTTCACGTGGTACTCCCAAATCCCAAAGCATCTTTTCAACTGCTTTAGCCATCGGGCCAGGACCACACATGTAATATTCAATATCTTCTGGGGCATCATGTTTTGACAAGTATTAATCATGAAAAACCTGATGGATGAATCCTACATAACCAGTCCAAATATCTACTGGACGATGCACGCTCAATGCAATATTGAATATGAAATT
>JBKEBB010000247.1:0-1871 GCA_047972845.1 Bacteroidales bacterium | reverse complement strand
ACTTCACCAACCATTTTTGGCATCATTACCTAAAATGAAAAAGGAGCAGATATCACAATGATCACTGCTCCTTTTTCGTTATGAACCCTACCCTATCTACACTCTATTATTTAAGAGTAATAGGAATTCCGTTGTAGAAATCAAGAATCTTACTTCGGAAGATGTATTCGTATTTAGTTTGGGTTTTCTTGGATAGACTTTGAATAAGTCTATTTTTCGAATCGTTGAACTCGTAAACAGTTCCTCTTCCTGCCGAATATTTCTCTTCGGCAAACTTTAAAGCAACCTCAGATGCCTCAGTAGCTTTCTCGGAAGCAATGAAATTATCGCGAGAAGCAGCAGAATTGTAGTATGCCTGTTGAATTTCCTTCAATAACCGTTTTCGTTCACTTTCAATGACCAGGTTCTGATTGGTTACAGCCAATTTGGCAGACTTAACACTGTTTCGAACAGCAAACCTGGTAAAGATAGGAATGCTGAGAGATAGTCCAAGGGACTCCTGCAAGTTATTTTTTAATTGATCGCTAAACGATTGATTGAATCCTGCAGGTTGGTTGTAAGTATAGTAGTAGCCGTCGCTTACCGAAGCGTTGAAGTTGAGTGTCGGATAATAGCCCGCTTGAGCTACTTTTACATTTCTTTTGGCACTCTCAAGGCGGAATTGAGCGGCGCGTAGCGCAGGTCTGTTTTGAATCGCATTTCTAAACACATCGTCCACATGTTGCAACGTGTAGGTATCAAACTCAAATGCATCCAAGGCAGGTGCTTGCACATCAAAATCTTTTACCTCGGTTAGTTCGAGTATTTGAGCCAATTCAATTAGAGCTAACTGTAGATTGGTTTTAGCTGAAGTAACGCTCGCTTCATCATTGGCAAGAACTGATTTTGCTTGATACAGATCCGCAATACTTGCTCTACCAGAGTTAACCAGCTCCTCCGTCTTAGTGACCTGTCTGGATGAGAGGTCTGCTTGCTCTTGAGCAACGCGAACCAACTCCTTATTCATCAATATTTGAAGAAAGTATTGAGCGATTGTAATCGAAATATCGTTCTTAGCCTGCTCAAGGTCTTGTGTAGATGCTTCGAGAGTGTATCTTTTAGATGCAATGTCATTGGTGATACGGAAACCGGTAAAAACGGGTACAGATGTGGAAAGATTCAATCCTAAATTTGAAGAGTTCCTATCGACTGTCTTTCCTTCACGGTCAGTAGAACGTCCGAATCCGAAATTTTGATTGACTCCCGCTTGAAGATTAGGTAATCGACTATTAACTGACGTATTGAGCGACACCTCATCGGATTGACGTTGAATGTCGCGCTGTTTCAAATTGATGTTGTTATCAATGGCGTAGTTTATACACTCCTCTAACGTCCACTGTTTTTGTGCATTGGACGACACCGATGAAAGTATAAAAAGGGCCAGTATGAATAAATATTTCATAGTTCTATTTGTGGTTTTCGTTATTACTTTTTGTCGGTAATCTCAATGCCACGAAGTTTCTCTTCTTTTGTCACTCCACTTTTTACCTCAATATTGATACCATCGGATAAACCAAGCTCAACAATACGTTTATCGAATGCCTGTTTGGGTTGGCTTGCAGTGAGCTTATATACATATGCGGTGTCATTTGAGAATGAAACAGAACTTTCAGGAATGGTCAGCACGCTATCACGTTTATCAAGAATGATCTCTGCGTTGGCACTGTATCCGGCACGAACAAATATTGAGTCGGGGATAGTCGCCGCTGCTTTAATTTCAAACAGAATAGCACCATTCTCTTCTACTCCTTTGGGAGAGAGATATTCGAGAGTAGCAGGAATCTTCACGTCTTGAATGGCTCCGATGGTGAGTGTGATATTCATTCCTTCAT
>JBKEBB010000245.1:0-9997 GCA_047972845.1 Bacteroidales bacterium | reverse complement strand
GGGTATGAATTCGTTTATCATTCTGAACCGAAATCAGATACCGTCAAGCAGGATCGATCGGTCTATGCGATGGTTGTTATTTCGGATAAGTTGAGTACCGGATCTTCTTCCGTTTCCATTTATTCTGAAAAACAGATTCCACTCCCATTGAAGAATCATGTGAAAAGAGAGTTGGAAGAGGCCGCGCGGAATGAGAAGTTGAATGAGTCCGGAGTGGAGAATATTCAAAACATCATCAATGAATCAAAAGTATATCTTGACATTCCCGTTGTCAAATGGGGCACCGAAGGGGCAGGGGAAGAGGGCTCCAGTGAGATGGCAATGGTGGTAGGATACATTGGAATGTTTCTGATCTATATTTTCATTTTTGTCTATGGAACACAGGTAATGAGAGGTGTGATGGAAGAGAAGATGAGTCGGATTGTGGAGGTGATGATCTCTTCTGTGAAACCTTTTGAGCTGATGATGGGAAAGATTGTAGGAATCGCGTTGGTTGGGTTGACTCAGTTTCTAATGTGGGTAATTCTCTTTGGAGGGATTATGACTTGGCTTGGTATTGCCTTTAATATTGGTGATGGGGGAGAATTGGGTGGTCAACCCTCTGCTGTTTCTGAAATATCGTCTCTTCTTGCCATTCTTTCCAATATAAACTGGGGAATGATGTTGGTGTTGTTCTTGCTTTACTTTGTCGGGGGATATCTACTGTATGCGTCGCTTTTTGCAGCCGTTGGATCGGCGGTTGATAGCGAAACCGACACACAACAGTTTGTAATGCCGATAACTATTCCTATTGTCTTTGCAATCTATGTCGCAATCTATGCCGTACAAAACCCAGATGGTCCGATGGCTTTCTGGGGTTCAATATTTCCATTTACTTCTCCCATTGTTATGATGGTTCGCTTGCCCTATGATGTGGCGTGGTGGGAGATTGGGTTGTCTCTATTTATTCTCTTTTCTACATTTGTGGGAGTTACATACCTCTCTTCAAGAATATACCGAGTAGGTATTCTTATGTACGGGAAGAAGGTAAGTTGGGGAGAGTTGATAAAATGGATCAGAAGAGGATAGTTGTTAGAACTTAACGAATAGACCTAATTTGAATGACACACCGAACGGATTATCTTTTCGGTAGTTATCGATCTTGTCGTCGTTTGAGAAGTAGTAGTTCGCAGTCGGTTCAACGTACATACCCACATGATCGGCAAAGTCTAAACTGGCTCCTACTTTTGCATTCAGCGAGTAGTCGAAATCATTTATAGGAAGTCGATCATTGATTTCCTGATTGGGAACTGACTTTTCATCAAATGTAGTGATTCGTTCTGCAGAAATACATCTTTCTACCGTACCACCAACAGCGGCATATACGCTGAATCGTTTGTATTCGAGAATCGTGTAATTCACACTTACCGGAACGCCTATGTAGTGAAGATATTGTCTTACTGTATAGGGCATAATTCCCTCCATACGTCCTTGAGATCTCATATAGGTGTATGAGAGACCCGATTCAATAGCCCATCTTGGAGCAATCGATTTCCTAACTGTCAATCCGAAGGAGAGTGGGATGTCGTGTTGAAGTCGAACGGCATTAACTTTGGTATTAAGGATGTTGGATTGATCTATTTCAGCCAGACCGCCTTTAAGAAGGGCGGAGTTTGACATACGAGCACCTGTCTCGGTAGTACTTAATCCACCACCGCTTCCACCGTTAATACCTACTAACCACGACATCCTACTCTTTTTATTGCTGAGTTGAACATTTTGCAGCGAAGAAGATTCTTCCTCCATAGCCAATTTGTCGAGTGGATGGATGGGTTCCTCTTTCGATTTTTGATAGGAAGGAGTTGCTTGAGCAATGGTAGGTTCAGCTGATAGGTCAGCATCTTTACTTACCAATGCAGATTCATTGAGAATAGTCAAATTGTTTAGGTGGTCCGGATTTGCCATGTCGATGATTTGTCGAACCATAGAAACCGCATCGGCCTTTGCTACCATTGTTGGTTCCACAACGATGGGTTCGGGGATGGTGTGCTCGATGGTATGAGTTTCGACTGGCTCATCTTTGCTGATGATTATCGGATTAGTCATCGTCTCTTCCGTTGGACGGAGCATCAGTAACATCAGGATCACCGCAGCTGCGGCTGTTCCCGCCACATATCCCCACCACTTAACAACTTTACGTGTAGGCGCGGCTTTAAGCTCCAGCCTATCCCAATCAAAAGGAGGCGGAGTACTCTCGACATTATACAATTTTGATTGTAAAATATCGTCTAGCTGATCCCTATCGTTTAATCTTGTCATTTCTTCATCATCTTTTGCAACATCGCTTTTGCTCTGAATAGTTGCGAACGGGAGGTCTCTTCAGTAATCCCGAGCCGTTCTGCAATTTCCCTGTGTGAGTATCCCTCTATTGAGTAGAGGTTAAGCACCGTTCGATAGCCTGTTGGAAGTTGTGCGATGCATCCAAGCAGTTCGTTGATTTCCATCTTTTCAATGATCGATAGTTCCTTCGACGATAAGTCGTATTGCAGTTCAATCTCCATCGAATTGGACAACACATCGTTCTTTCTCAAATAGGAGAGGACTGTATTTACAAAGATTCTTCTCAACCAACCTTCGAATGATCCGTCGCCTCTATAGTCCGCAATATTTTCAAACACAAGAACAAAACCATCGTGCATCAAATCACGTGCAGTCTCTATGTCGGAAACGTATCTTCGACATACAGACAACATGCGCCCTGCATATTGCTCATAAAGCAGCTTTAAGGCCTTGCTATCGTGCTTTTTGCACCCTTCGATAAGCTGTGATTCTGTCATCTGACTATTCGAGAAGCATAAGAAGCAAAGCAATCACGTACAAGGTCTATGGATGCTTTACTTCTTTATGATGCAATTTGATATAAAAACGTTGCGTTCAGGTTTCGCGATCTTACTTATTTTGTAGGATGTTCCGACGCGTATTTGAGGATTCGATCTACACGGTTGATTTCAAGCAGTGATGTTTTTCCTCTTTCGTCAAAGTCGCCACTGAGGTGAGCGATTACCGAATCCTTTTCAATCAATCCATTATTGACCAATCTGGTTAAGGCAGAGATGAAGTAATCCCTCGAGTTTTCTTTTCCCTCTTGGAATATCGGGAAGACTCCATACGATAAGGCAAGCTCTCTGACGGTATGCGAATGGTAACATATGGTATATACCGGTACTTTACCGCGGTAAGCAGCCAAGAAACGAGCTGAACGTCCTGAAGAACTCTCATTGATAATTGCTTTCACATTAACGGCATTGCACGCTTCAACCGCTTGTTTGGCAAGAAATGGAGTGATGTCCGGATCATTTCCTTCAAAGGGAATGAGGATGTCATTTTCGGGAAGTTTTGTCTTTTCGCTCTCCTCAGCAATTTTACTCATTGTGCGAACTGATTCAATCGGATATTTTCCATATGCTGTTTCACCGCTAAGCATAATGGCATCTGTTCTATAGTAGATGGCATTGGCTACGTCGGTCACTTCGGCACGGGTGGGTCGAGGGTTGTGAATCATTGAATGCAACATTTGAGTTGCTACAATTACCGGACGACGGGCTTGAGCTGCTTTCCGGATTAATATACGCTGAATACCAGGGATTTTTTCTTGAGCGATCTCAATTCCCAAGTCTCCACGCGCAATCATAATACCATAGGTAACTTCAAGAATTTCGTCAATATTGTCAACTCCTTCTTGATTCTCAATTTTGGAGATAATCTTAATATGGCTGTGGTGTTCATCCAAAATCTTTTGAATGTCGAGCACATCCTGTTTGTTACGCACAAAGGAGTGGGCGATAAAATCAATGTTGTGCTGAATGGCAAGCTCAATATTTTCTCTGTCGCGGTCGGTTAGCGAAGGGAGGTTGATTCGTACTCCGGGAACATTTACACTTTTTCTACTTCCCATGTCTCCACTGTTCAGCACAGTACACACCAAGGCGTTTCCTTCTTTTTCAGTGGCTACAAACTCCAACTCCCCATCATCAAACATAATATGTGTACCGATGGGGACTTCTTCTGCGAATCCTGGATATGAAAGAGCAATCTGCTCTTTTGTGGTCATCAGGCTGCTATCTCCGACAATACGAACACGATCGCCAGCTTCAAAATTTATTTTTGCGTTGTTTTCAATGGCAGTAGTACGAATTTCTGGTCCTTTGGTATCCATCAACAACGCAATTTCGTTTGAAACCGAGCGTATGTTGTGAATCATTCAAAGGACTCCTTCTTTGGTTAAGTGGGCGGAATTCATTCGGACTACATTCATGCCGTTTTCGAACAATGAGCGGACAAAATCCGGTTCGCAGTTCCAATCAGACAAGGTAGCCACAATTTTTGTGTACTTAGGCATACTACTGTTTTTAAATGTTATCAGGCTACAAAAATACGAATAACTTAAAGTCTTTCCCTCAAGATTCTACTAATTAACAAAGATTGCGTAATTAATCACTCCTCTTTAGTCTCATTATAAACAAATAACCGCATTCTTGGGTTATAATAGTAGGGTAACTTAGGTATTCGTGATATTCATTTTACGAGATTTGCAAGTTGAGGAGCCCCATATAATTTTCTATTGATTAAGTATCATATCCCCAAACTATTTTGTACCTTTGTGCCCAGATTAACTTAACACATTAATATTTCAAACAATGGTAAGCTACAAAGAACTAGGCTTGGTGAACACCAAAGAGTTGTTCAAAAAAGCGATGGAAGGAAAGTATGCAATCCCTGCATTCAACTTCAATAATATGGAACAGATGCAAGCAATTATTTCTGCTTGTGTTGAAACAAAATCGCCTGTGATTCTTCAGGTGTCAAGTGGTGCCCGTAAATATGCCAACCAAACTTTGCTTCGCTATATGGCTCAAGGAGCGGTAGAGTATGCAAAAGAGTTGGGTCAAAACATTCCGGTTGTACTTCACCTTGACCATGGTGATACGTTTGAGTTGTGTAAATCATGTATTGATATGGGATTCTCTTCAGTTATGATCGACGGATCTCACCACTCATATGAAGACAATATCGCATTGACCAAACAGGTGGTTGAATATGCTCACGCTCACGGTGTAACCGTAGAAGGCGAATTGGGAGTATTGGCCGGAGTAGAAGATGATGTGGTAGCTGAGCACCATACATACACTCGTCCTGAGGAGGTAATCGATTTTGTTAAACGTACAGGCGTTGACTCATTGGCTATCTCAATCGGTACATCTCACGGTGCTAACAAATTCAAACCTGAGCAGTGTACTCGCAATGCTGAAGGTGTGTTGGTTCCTCCTCCACTCCGTTTCGATATTCTTGAAGAGATCGAAAAACAAATTCCTGGGTTCCCTATCGTTCTTCACGGAGCTTCTTCAGTTCCTGCAGAAAAGGTGGAACTTATCAACAAATATGGTGGTGCGTTGAAAGATGCTATCGGTATTCCCGAAGAGCAATTGCGTAGAGCTGCTGCTTCAGCGGTGTGCAAGATCAATATCGACTCTGACGGTCGTTTGGCTATGACTGCTGCCATCCGTGAGGTATTCGCGAAAGTTCCTGCTGAGTTCGACCCACGTAAATACTTGGGACCTGCTCGTGACGCGTTGAAAGAGCTTTACAAACACAAAATCCAAAACGTATTGGGTAGCGCTAATCGTATCTAATCGATTTCTACTTCTATAATAGAAAGGTTGTCTGACTGGTTCGGGCAACCTTTTTTGTTGTAACTAAATCGGTGGACCGCTGTTCCGAATATGTGCAACAACCTAATTCGGTTTGGATTCGACGAATCGTTTCTTTAAGTACAGAGTCTCATTAATAATGGATGTTTGAACTGCGGCTTTAAAATGCAAAAAGGATTAATCGGCTTGATAAAGCGATTAATCCTTTTTTGGTTATGTCGAGTAATTCTTTTTTCTGAAGAGATTACTCCTTCCGGGAAACCTGTCTATGTGATTTGATGAGGTGATTTCTACTATTCAATTCGATGTTGATTCTTAAAGGTGTGTTTATCTTCACGGGTCGCGGGATTGACAAAGGTTACCGGTTCGAAAAGATAGGTGCGGGTGTCCGCGCAAATTTCCTTTGGAGACTTGTTCGCATTGTCAGTCCACATTATATCGAATTTAAACTCCATGGTGCCTACACAGTTGTTTAAGAAGTTTACTTCCCACTGATTGTTATAGATCATCGCGCAGAGCTGATTGATGTTTGTTGGCGCGGTGGTGCTTTTTGTTCCGAATTGATTGCCTCCGAAAGTAATCAGAGCAGCATCGCGACTCGACCATAACCATGCTCCTCCCTTTGTCGGATATTTTACGAATCCATCCACGGCGAGGTAGTCGGTACAGGTTCCGGGAAGTTGATCCTTGTAGGGTTCGAAAGCCACTCCTCCATTGCTGGTTATTGGGTGTTCACACTCTTTCGGGAAGGGGAAATTCACATACATGATCTCAATGTCGTCGTTTGAAAGGCGATCAAACACGATTTTAAAACTCATTTTGGGAATTCCTTTCCAAATCTCAATTTCCCGTTTGGCCTTTGTTACCGATTTATGGATAAACTCCTGTGTGTATATCACAGAGTAGGGAGTTTCTGTCTTAACCGCATATTTGAAATCGGAGTGATTCTCCATCGAACTTTCGGCTATTTTCTGTTTTCTGACAGCGGGATCCGGTTCGTACCAAGCGCGAACAATCGATCTTCCCACCAGAGTATTAAATGTAAACAGGTCGCCGAAACCTTCTGATACAAACTCCTCGGAGTGGTTTGCCCATTTGATACGGGTTGGCCACCCTGTTTTGTTTGTTTTAATATCGGGAGAGGCGAGTGGGTTGTTGTATTCGCCCTCTTCGGTCGAAAATACCCATCTGTAGATTTCGTGTGGTTTCAGGTTGTTTACCCATAGTTTGCCCATTTTGTCATAGAGAAAGAGTTGATGCTTCTTTCCTGTTTGTGGGTCAATTACCGATTTGTAGGGCTGACGTACAAATGAAGCCGGATCAATATTAACCCATCCGGTATATTCCATAGCTCCTGTATTTACCACATAGAGACCTTCATTCTCATTTGTCAAACGGTTACGAACACGTTGCGCCAACAACCATTGCGCCTTTTCGTATGGGCGATAGGCGTATGTCACATTGGTATTGATGTGCCCTTGATTGTAGAGGCTCTATGGTTTTGAGTTGGACTCCCATGAGGCAAACGTGTGTTCGTAGAATCGGCAGAGGTCGCGGGTTATCATATCTTCCTGTTTATAGAAATTGGGAGGAGTGAAACCCCAAGCCGGGGATTTGGCAGCCTCTAAGAACAAATCTGCTTGACGGGCGGCCGACAACTCGCGGGGGACTGATGCTACTCCGAATGACCACCAATCAGACCATTCGCCGGACAATACATCTATCTTTGATCCGATCCGCTTCTCAATCTTTTTCATCGATTCGGCCGCGGTGGTGAAGTTGATGCGTGGTTTGAGTCCAAGCTCATTCCATTTGGCAACAAAATCGGCTAATGCAGGAAAAGGTCCGTCGTTGTCGCAGCGATACTGGTTAGTGGTTGTCATTGAGATGAAATCGTAGGGGTACCCCTCTTTGATCATTTTGTTGATCCGTTCGATGCAAATTTTGTGAGCCTCACGTACGGATGCCTCGTCCGATTTGTACATGTCGCCGATGCGGGGTGTTCGGAATTGAGTATTGGATGCTATGCGTTGGGCATATCTGAACTGCCGAGGTTCGAAGAAGTCGAATCCCTCCCAGTATGACATTCCCAACCATACCAATGCTTTTCGTCCATCGGGCATTTTCCACCAAAAGGCGTATGGAGGTTTGTGGAATATCCCACCCCAATGCAAATTGAGTCCCGACCAGAAATATTTAATCCCCTTATCCATCAGTTTCATGGCAGAAGAACGAGGAAATCCGTTCACATCGTTCTGCATGGCTACTTCAGGTTTGAGCATACTCCACAATTCATCCGAAGTCCAATTGGTTAGTTTGTTCACTTGGGTCTCATTGTGGAAAGGGTGCACATTGAATGGCATGGCTGTTATCTCCAGCTGTCCGCTTTTAATGGCTCTTAGCAACTCCTTTCTGCGTTGAGGAGTGTTTGATCTCCACCAAGTATCAACTGTTTCAAGTGCTTCGGCCGTCCAGTAGAATTTGGGTAATTTTTTGTTATCGACCGTTTCCAGAACCGCGTCAATTCCGATATCGAGAAATTTACGATGGAGTTCTTGAGTGATTTCAGGATTGTCGGTAAATCCATAGTCGGTATGACATATGTGAATTAAATCGATGTACTCGATCGGGCATTCCGACGATTGAGCCCTGATTGAAAGAGAAAATGCCATCGTCGCGCACGACATAGCCAAGGCAATGATTGTCTTTTTCATCTGTGTCTATGGTTAAGATATAAAGTTAAGTTCGTTATGCAAAGATAATCCATTCGATTGGATATTAAAGAGCAAGCGGATATTAAATGGGGTAGGCAGTGGTTTGATGTGTATAAGCATGTATTTAAATTGTCATCCATTCCATTGATTTTGCCTAAAACAAGGAGGGGGAGTGACGTGAATCTATATATAATTGTATTGTGTTGGATGTATATTCGTATTGACTCATGGGGCGAATCGGAATAGGAAAACCGAGCCTTCGATTAATCTGTACGGTGTACACCGCGACTGATTGCGGTGTACAGGGCGCTCAATTGCGGTGTACATCGCAACCGGAATACGAAGGGTCGTTTTCCTCTATGGGTGTATTCCTATTGTTGAAAACCAACGGTTGTTTATCCTATAATAAGCGCACGAAAGCAGATGGGGTGTAACTTGTACTTACTAATTGAATGTTCGACCGATAAAAATGGCTGATTTATTTTGTAGATTGGGGAAAAATCATTTTCTTTGCACCCTAATTCGTGTATGGATTCAATGTGATGATGCTAAATCAGTGAGAAATAAACGGAGTGAAGCAATATAATTAAAACAAAGATAGATATGTCTAAAATTTGTCAAATCACAGGTAAGAAGGCAATGGTTGGCAACAATGTTTCTCACTCAAAGAGAAGAACGAAGCGTGTTTTCAACGTAAACCTTTTCAGAAAGAAGTTCTATTGGGTAGAACAAGATGAGTGGATCAGTCTGAATGTATCAGCAGCTGGTCTTCGTACTATCAACAAAATGGGCTTGGACGCTGCTATCAAGCGTGCCGTTGCCGATGGTTTTATCACCGAAATTCGTGTTGTCGGTTAACGTAAGGAGGAATTAGTAATGGCAAAGAAAGCAAAAGGAAACAGAGTCCAAGTGATTCTTGAGTGCACCGAGCACAAGGAGAGTGGTATGCCGGGAACATCTCGCTATATCACTGTGAAAAACAGAAAGAATACGACTCAACGATTGGAGTTGAAAAAGTACAACCCCATCTTGAAGAGAATGACCATTCATAAGGAAATCAAGTAAAACCTATTAAGTCATGGCAAAGAAAGTAGTTGCGTCGATGAAAAAGGCCGAAGGCCGTACCTTTTCAAAGGTGATTAAAATGGTGAAATCTCCTAAAACAGGCGCTTATATGTTCCAAGAGGAGATGGTTCCTAATGAGAAAGTTCAAGAGTTTTTTGCAAAGTAATAAGCAAACTCGTTATTTGATATAGACTTCCTATGTACTGATGTGTGCATAGGAAGTTTTTTTGATCCCTTGTTTGTCACTCTCCTTAATATTATCATGAAACGAACTTGTAAATCGAATACTCCTTCCGACCTGTTCGAAAAAGTCCGCTGTATTGTTTACGTGAACGTTTCGCAATCTGTTACTGCTAAAAATCAAAATGAGTTATGAATAAAAGAGTAATGTTTGCCAGTGTGGCATATATGATCGGTGTGGCATTCGTAGTCGCACAGAATGCATCGTTCGTCAATCCGTTTATCGGAACAAATTCGATGGGACACGTTTTCCCCGGTGCTGTTTCTCCTCACGGTTTCGTCGCGTTGAGT
>JBKEBB010000203.1:0-10930 GCA_047972845.1 Bacteroidales bacterium | reverse complement strand
GCACAGACTCCAGATAGAGAATCTCTTGATACTTGATCTTGATCAATCGGTAGTCGGCTCTAACCACGAGGCTTCCTTTGATTTGTGAGTCAGCACTGTTCTCAATCAGTTTCCTGACTTTGATAGCAGAACGAAAAAAATCGGGATACCCAATAGGTTTAAGCAGATAGTCAACCGCATTGACCCGGAAACCATCCAATGCGAAATTGTCAAACGCGGTAATAAAAACAACCTTGGTGCGGAACGTGTCGATCGAAGAGGCCGCCTCGATTCCGGTAATGTCAGGCATCTGAATATCCAGAAAGAGCAGATCAACAGGCTCCTGCTGAAGCATATTCATGGCATCGGAGGCATGAAGAAAACTTCCTGCAAGCTCGAGAAAAGAGGTTTTCTCCACATACGACTTGATCAGCTCAAGAGCCAACGGCTCATCATCAACGATTACGCAACGTATCATATTTCACAGATAAAAAGACAACAAACTCACTTCCCTTTCGCTCCACGTTAAAAACATGTTTTCCGGGGTATAAAAGATCCAACCGACGACGCAGGTTCTCAATTCCTATTCCGGCTCCTCTTTTCTCAGTGTCGTTCTTGGGAAAGTAACTATTACGAATCACACACACCACATTCCCTTTCTGTATTCGGATATGAATGCTTATGTAGGAAGGTGCATTGTGGCTTATGCCATGCTTGAAGGCGTTCTCAACAATGGTTGTAAACAGCAGCGGAGGAACCACAATCTCAAAACAATCGGCAGGAAGATCGACTTCGAGACTGACATTCTCGGTCAAACGCAGCTTCATTAAATCGCAATAGCTTTGTACGAAATCCATCTCCTTCTGCAATGGAATTATTTCGCGATTGGATTCGTAGAGCTGATACCGAAGCATGTCGCACAGGTTGAGCAATGAAAGTTGCGCTTTATCCGGATTAAAAGCGATCAAGGCATAAATATTATTCAAGGAGTTGAAGAGGAAATGCGGATTCAACTGATTCTTCAAATGGGTAAGCTCAGCCCTCATCGACATCTGCTGCAACTCGGCCATCTGCTGACGGGCCTCATACCATTTGGACGTCATGCGGATTGCCACACTCAATCCGATAACCAATGCTTGAAGAATAAACCCTCCCATAAAAGGAACTCCGGGTCGAGAATGATCGAACCGCTCAACGGGAGGTCTGAATCGCATGATATCATCTGGAGGCGTCTTTTTGAAATAAAAGGAAATCAAGGCGAGCAATACCAAAAGAAGCAGATTTATCAGAATAAAGGTTTTGACCTTGTTGTTAAAGAGATATTTATTGACTAAAAAGAGATAATTGAGATAAAACAACCCCATGAGTTGAAGCGGAAGAGTGACAAATCCCCAATTAAAGGGTGGAACCGATCTCCCCTGTAGAATTCCGACCATATAGGGAAATGCAAAGAAAGCCATCCAAACAGCTGCATGGATAAGCACCAACAAGTATTTATTGGGACGGACATTCATGCTTCAAAAGTAATGATTAGAAATCGGAATATTGCTAAATAAACATTGGTTTGTCATAAAACAACCCTTTCTATGGAATGATGACGATGGCAGAAGTATCACTCTTACTTCTTTAGTAGAACGAAATAGGTAGAAACAGAATTAATCGCCGTAAATATCCCCGTTCCATTGGTGACATTGGTGTTGGGGGATTTGAGATTGGTCGAGTTGTTGCCGATATCGTTGTACACCTCCATAAATTCGTCGTTGTAAGCAATCAACGAAATACGGTGTTTTCCAAAGTAGTTGAAGTTTCGATCGGAGAAGATAACCGAAGTACCCTGCGTAGGGGTGAAACGCAACACTCGGGTGGTGGAGTAGCTATCATTGATGTTTTTGGGGTTTTCCTCCACATTTTCTATTACCACCTGATGGTATCGATTCTCGGGATTAAGCCATGAGACTGTGACAATGGTAGTGACGGGAACAGCTCCCGATGATGTGGATGATACGGTATAGATGGTGTCATGGCTGACCGTTAATCCAAGAGGAGCGGCAGGTACGGATGTTTCGGCCGACACCTGTTTAGATTGATAATCGAATTGCATGGAGTAGGCGATACCTGGCTCAGGAACCATCGTGAAAGAGCGGTACACTCCCGCTGATACTTCTGTCAACCGTTCGCTTTGAGTAGGAGTAGATAGATATATACTTAATCCCTCTATCCCAAGAGAATCTACCTCAGTTGAATCAAAAAGTTGCTGCTTGTTTACATAGAGTGTAAGCAACGAATCGGGGTGCAGGTAGCACTTCACAACAGGCAACAACGCCTCCTTTTGTATCATCTCCACCTTTTCACATGCAATAGTGGAGAGAAGGAGCAGTACGGAGAAAAATAGAGAACTCTTATTCATACGATTATATATTGTTTTATCAAGGTTGTTTGGAGCTCCCGTATAAACGGGGATTTTCATTTGTAGTGAAATAAATGGATTATGTGTCTGATCGATTCTATTTAAAACTTCACAGAGAAGGTGGCATTGGGCATAATGCCGAGATAATTTACGTCGGTTTCGATCACCTCATTATCTACGATCTGAAACTGTTTATACCACACATTCGATCGATTATAGGCATTGAACAATGACAATCCGATGGAACTCTTCAAGCCACAAAGGCGGAAGTTGTAGGTGGCCGCGAGGTCCAATCGATGATAGGTAGGTAGTCGGAGTGAGTTCTTCTGACTTACGGTGAAGAAATCGCGGACTGAACCATCAGGCAGATTCATTGAATAGAACCCTTCGGGCTGAGTGTAGGGTTTGCCGGAGGCAAAGATCCAGGTGGCTGAGAAATCCCAATTGCGCCATTTATAGGTACCAACCAACTTCAATTCGTGGCGGACATCATTGGAGGCATAAAACCAACCGTCGCCAAATGAGGGAAAATTATGCATGACCTCAGCGAAGGAGTATCCGATCCATCCGGTCAAATCCCCATACTTCTTTTGCAGCAACAGGTCAAAACCTCGGGCATACCCGTTGCCGGTGAAATATTGATCTTCGTACGTTATTTCGGCTGTACCGCTGCCCTCGCCCGGACGATAGGGGTGCATCGGACTATTAAACCGTAAGGAGTATTGAGAGATGTTGTCCAGTTTCTTATAATAAGCCTCTACATCGATGAGGTAATCTTTTGTTTCGTATGCCAATCCGGCCACAAACTGCATGGAAGAGCTTACCGGAATCTTATCCCCATCGCTCAATATCCAAAAATATCGATCGCCCTGCATCACATCTTCGCGAGTCACCCTTTTAGCAAATTGGTTGTACCATCCTGCCGATCCTTTAATTTTCCAACGATCTCCTATCTTATAGTGGCCGATAAGGCGAGGCTCGGCGTAGAATTGATTGGTGAGATCGTAGTATGTGAGTCTGACTCCGGGGGTTATTTCGAGACGCTTATCAAACGCCTCTATTCGATAATTGGAGTAAACTGAAGCTAAATTCCCAGTTGTGTGCTGAGACATGATGGTTCCTGTGTCATTCTGTATATAACTATATTTAATGCGGTTGTTGGTGTGATTGAATCCGAAAAGTAGGTGATTATTATCGTTGATCTTGTACTCGACATCCAATTTGGCGGTCAGATCAGACAGTTCATTGTGTTCGGCGGTGCCTTCGTTGATTTTAATAACAGCCCCTCCGCTGTTGGTGAAACTTCCGGTGGTAGAGCGATCCCGATCATTGAAATAACCCGAGTAGCAGAGCAACAACGCCCAATAAAGACGACTGTTCTGTTTACGACTCCACTTCAATGAGGCTCCGAGATTTCCCCAATCGGTGATATCCTTGTTGTTTATGCTCATATTGCCCAATCCGCTTCCGTCGCCCGGGCCACGAGGGTTGAACGAATTGTCGAGATTGTCGGCC
This sequence comes from Bacteroidales bacterium, assembly GCA_047972845.1. GTDB lineage: Bacteria > Bacteroidota > Bacteroidia > Bacteroidales > JBKEBB01 > JBKEBB01. Next base: position 7,029 of record JBKEBB010000203.1, on the reverse strand, counting down.
CCATTATACATACTAAGGGTGAGGACATCTTTCAAGGACGGATTGTAGGTTAGTTTGGCGTTTAGATCATAAAAATATGATTTGGCTCGAGTAGATATTCGTCTTTTAAAATCGCCTCCCGGAGGGACCATGCCCCCGGAGGAAGTTCCTCCGGGTCGCTGTGGCAGGGTCTGCGTCGTTACATTTTCGTATATTAAATTATAAATAGGGCTTTGCCAGCTTCGCCTCGCGGCTACAATGAATGTAGCTTTCTTTCCTAACGGACCGTCAAGTGCCAAGTTGGCGGAAAGCAGTCCGATGTCTGCATATCCACCCAACTTGACCTTGTTCCCCTCTTTCCCTGTAATCTCAACCACACTTGATAATCGACCTCCATATTTTGAATCAAATCCACCCCTGAACAGTTGAATATCCTTTATCGCATTGCTGTTAAACGCGCTATAAAACCCGAAGAGGTGTTCCACATTATATACAGTAAACCCATCAAACATGACCAATGATTGATCGGGGGTTCCCCCGCGAACGTACAGTCCCGATGAATTTTCGTTTGCAGCGGAAACTCCCGGCATTAATTGAAATGTACGAAAGATATCTTTCTCGCCTAAACTTGGGAGGACATTCATCTTCATAGGTGTCATCTTGATCACTCCCACCTTTTCGTTGGTTTGCAACACATCCTGACGCTCAGCGACAACTACGACCTCACTCAATTGCTCGGCATCCTGCTCGATATCTATCAATAGATTTGACACAGGCATGGACGGGTCGAGATGAATGAGCTTGGGCTTATATCCAATATAACTGATTAGAATTGCGGATGTGTCGGATGGGACATTCAAGAGGGTGAAATATCCATCAATATTGGAAGAGGTCCCCAATTGGGTTCCTTTTACCGATATATTCACATAGGGGAGGCTCTCTTTGTTCTCCTTGTCATACACCCTTCCGCTCAGCACGAAGTTTCGCTTCTCGGCACTTCCTGAATAGAGTCGTTTCTTTACCACTGCTGATTCGTTAATACTTTCCCAACGATATCGCAGAAAGATCACTCCAAAATCGTCAATGAAGTATTTCATCTTCAGTTCATCGCAAATCATCAACTCGATAAACTGCCGAAGAGAACGCTTAAACGGCGGGACATCAACCGTGACTTTGGAGGCCTTATCACGATCAAAATCAAATTTCACGTTAAACTCCTGCGAAATATCATCCAACACCTTGGTCAATGAGCCGAGATACCAACGGGAGACCATAATCTTGTCAATATCTTGCGCGTTGACCATGCTTGTGCATACCAATAAAAAAACAAGTACGAGTTTAGTTCTCATCGAATCTACCTATTTACATCTATTATTATAGCTGCAAAGAAACAAGAGATATAGATGGACGGATAAGACTTTAGACGGAGACTGCAATTGTATCGACAAAAAAGGGAAATGGATTGTTTGAGATTGGAATACGACGATTAGAAATAGATCACGAGAACAATGGATGAGAATGGGATAGGCGAGATTGAATCACTCAGCGGAATAGAGAATAAGGATTAGAGAAAACGAATAAAGAAATCTTGAACTGTTGGACACCCAAATTGGAACACGGTCCACTATCAGTAATATAGAAAAAGTGATATCAATTTTGATTCGGGTCGATCGTGAAGCCAGTATATAGCAAAAGAGGAAACCTCCGCAATGGAAGTTCCCTCTTAAACGTCAAAGATAATCTCGGTTATTATTCAGCTGCAGGAGTTTCAGCAGCGGGAGTTTCAACCTGCTCTGTCTTCGCAGTTGCCTTCTTAGTAGAACGACGTACGCGAGCTTTCTTAGCAGGAGCTTTCTCTTTCAACATGTTTTCGTTGTAGTCCACCAATTCGATGAAGCACATTTGAGCAGCGTCGCCCAAACGAAGGCCAGTTTTAAGAATACGGGTATAACCACCGGGACGATCTGCGATCTTAGTTGCAACATCTTGGAACAACTCAGTCACAGCCTGTTTGTCTTGCAAATGACTAAATACTTCACGACGTGAATGCGTGGTGTCTTCTTTGGCTTTAGTAAGGAGAGGTTCAACGTACACACGGAGAGCCTTCGCCTTGGCAAGCGTAGTAAAAATACGCTTATGCTTAATCAAAGAGGTAGCCATGTTCGACAACATTGCCGAGCGGTGAGAGGCTGTACGACCTAAATGATTGAATTTTTTATTATGTCTCATTGTAAATTACTCTTTATCTAATTTATACTTTGATATGTCCATACCGAAGGACAAGTTCAAACCATATAGGAGGTCGTCCAACTCGGTTAATGACTTCTTACCGAAGTTTCTGAATTTCAATAAGTCGGTCTTATTGAATACTACCAACTCTCCAAGGGTCTCAACATCGGCTGATTTCAAACAATTGAGTGCGCGAACAGAAAGATCCATATCAACCAGTTTGGTTTTAAGTAACTGGCGCATGTGGAGAATCTCTTCATCAAACTCTTCATTGTTCTCGTCTTCGCCCACTTCAATGGTGATCTTCTCATCAGAGAAGAGCATGAAGTGATAGATAAGAATCTTGGCCGCCTCTTTCAAGGCATCCTTGGGTGCGATCGAACCATCGGTAGTGATTTCCAGAACAAGCTTTTCGTAGTCAGTCTTTTGTTCCACGCGGAAGTTTTCCACCGCAATCTTCACATTGCGTATCGGTGTAAAGATCGAATCGATAGGAATAACATTTACCTCAGCATTGGGATCGCTATTTTCATCGGCGGGCACATAACCACGTCCTTTAGCAATAGTGAGCTCCATTTTGAATGCAGCCGAGGAATCCATGTGGCAGATAACCAATTCAGGGTTCAACACCTCGAATCCGGTTAAGAACTTACCAATATCTCCCGCTTTAAAAATATCTGTTCCTGATAATGAGACAGTCACCTTTTCATCTTCAATTTCTTCAACAACCTGACGCAAGCGAACTTGTTTGAGGTTAAGAATGATATTGGTAACATCTTCAATTACTCCTGGAACGGTAGAAAACTCATGCTCTACGCCTTCAATCTTGATTGAGGTAATCGCAAAACCCTCCAGTGAAGAGAGCAGAATACGACGTAGCGCATTTCCTACAGTGATTCCATAACCGGGCTCCAATGGTCGAAATTCAAATTTGCCAAAAAACGCATCCGACTCGAGCATAATCACTTTATCGGGCTTTTGAAATGATAATATCGCCATGGATTTAATTATTATTTAGAATACAATTCAACGATCAACTGTTCTTTGATATTTTCTGGAATATCTGCACGCTCAGGAGTATGCAAATATTTTCCTGATTTAGAAGTGGCATCCCACTCCAACCATGGATATTTGCTGTGGTTGAAGCCAGTAAGAGCTGCTTCAATCACCTCGAACGACTTAGAACGTTCGCGAACGCCCACAATCTGTCCGGGTTTTAGAGTATATGAGGGAATGTTTACCACTGAACCATACACTGTGATGTGTTTGTGGGCCACCAATTGACGAGCTGCTGCACGAGTAGGGGCAATTCCCAAACGGAATACCACATTGTCCAAACGAGCTTCGAGCAACTGGAGAAGTACCTCACCGGTAATACCTTTGGTACGAGAAGCTTTTTCGAATACGTTTCTAAATTGTTTCTCAAGAACACCATAGGTGAACTTAGCTTTTTGCTTTTCTTTTAACTGAATACCATATTCAGATGTTTTCCTCTTGCGCGAATTTCCATGTTGTCCGGGAGGATAGTTTTTCTTTGAAAGCACCTTGTCTGGGCCAAAAATAGCCTCACCAAATTTACGGGCTATTTTGGTTTTTGGTCCGGTATATCTTGCCATAGTGAAATTAAAATTAATTGGTTTGTATGGGATCGTCGCAACGACAATCCGAAAATTACTTTAGGAATTAAACACGACGTCTCTTCGGAGGACGACAACCGTTGTGAGGAAGTGGTGTAACGTCGATAATCTCTGTTACCTCAATACCTGCACCATGGATAGTACGAATAGCCGATTCACGTCCGTTACCGGGACCTTTTACATAGGCTTTCACCTTACGAAGACCTAAATCGTAAGCAACTTTTGCACAATCCTGAGCTGCCATTTGAGCAGCATAAGGAGTGTTTTTCTTTGAACCGCGGAAGCCCATCTTACCTGCTGATGACCAAGAGATAACCTGACCTTCGCTGTTTGCCAAAGAAACAATAATGTTGTTGAATGAAGAATGAACGTGGAATTGACCTACTGCATCAACTTTTACAACACGCTTTTTAACTGCGACTGCTTTTTTTGCCATAATGATTCTACTTTAATAGCTTAACAAATTTTACTTAGTCGCTTTCTTCTTATTAGCAACTGTTTTCTTACGTCCCTTACGAGTACGCGCATTGTTCTTCGTACTTTGACCTCTCACAGGTAAGCCGATACGATGTCTAACTCCTCTGTAACAACCAATGTCCATCAAACGCTTGATGTTTAACTGAATTTCTGAACGGAGATCACCTTCAACCTTGAACTCAGCACCGATTACTTCACGGATAGCAGCAGCTTGATCGTCAGTCCAGTCTTTGACTTTAATGTTGCGATCAATGCCGGCTTTGTCCAAGATAATGTTTGCACTACTACGACCTATACCGAAAATATAGGTCAAAGCAACCTCACCTCTTTTGTTCTGGGGTAAATCAACCCCAACAATTCTTATTGCCATAAATTCTTATTACTTTATTTTATCCTTGACGTTGTTTATACTTCGGATTTTTTTTGTTGATAACATACAAGCGACCCTTTCTTCTAACTATTTTGCAATCAGGTGTACGCTTTTTTAAAGATGCTCTTACTTTCATTGCTATAATATTTTTATTTGTACCTAAACGATATTCGTCCTTTGGTAAAGTCGTATGGAGACATTTCAACTTTTACCCTATCACCGGGAAGGATTTTAATATAGTGCATGCGCATTTTTCCCGAAATGTGCGCGGTTATCTCATGGCCATTTTCCAACTCTACGCGGAACATGGCATTCGAGAGTGCCTCCACAATTACTCCATCTTGTTCTATAGCAGCTTGCTTTGCCATAATTAATTTAGTTGTCTTTTAACGCCTTTTCAATATACTCAAATGTACTCAACACATCAGCGCCATGCTCACACACAGCCACTGTATGTTCATAATGGGCAGAATGCTTCCGATCTTTTGTGCGGGCCGTCCAACCGTCTTTTTCAATGACGAGCTCTTTCCTCCCTAGATTGATCATCGGCTCAATAGCGATAACCATTCCTTTTTTCAACAAAGGACCGCTGCCTCGTTTGCCATAATTGGGAACTTCAGGCTCTTCGTGCAGGCTTCGGCCTACACCATGTCCTATCATCTCCCTTACAACAGAATAGCCTTTTGACTGGCAATAGGTTTGTACCGTATAACCGATATCCCCCACCCTACAACCTTGCTTTACCACCTCTATCGCTTTGAACAGAGATTCCTTGGTTGTTGTCATCAGGCGCTGCACTTCCGGATCTATTTCTCCTACCGCGAACGTATAGGCCGAGTCTCCGTAAAACCCATTTAAAAGAACACCACAATCAACAGAAACGATATCTCCTTCGCGAAGTGGGGTATTTGAAGGAATACCATGCACAATAACCTCATTAATCGAAGTACATAGTGTATTGGGAAAACCTCCGTATCCCAAGAAAGCGGGGACGCCCCCGTTATCTCTGATGAAAGCTTCGGCACATTGGTCGAGTTGAAGCGTTGTAACTCCCGGCTTGATAAGCTTAGCAACCTCAGCAAGCGCTTTGGCCACCATTTGTGAGCTCTGGCGCATCAACTCAATCTCTGTGTCGGTTTTTATCGTAATCATTGAAAAGACAACTTTGTTTAATATGCCGCCATTTGGCCTGAGCGTCCTTTGATACGACCAGACTTCATTAATCCATCATAGTGTCTCATCAAAAGATGGCTTTCGATCTGCTGCAGCGTATCAAGTACTACTCCCACGAGGATCAACAGTGATGTTCCACCGAAGAACTGTGAGAACTCCAAACTCACACCGGCGATCTTGGCAAACGCAGGCATTATCGCAACAATGGCAAGGAATATTGATCCTGGAAGAGTGATGCGAGACATGATCAAGTCGATGTACTCAGCAGTCTTCTTGCCAGGTTTTACTCCCGGAATAAAACCATTGTTTCGTTTCATCTCCTCAGCCATTTGATTGGGCTGAATTGTGATCGCGGTATAGAAGTAAGTAAACGCCACAATCAAGAGACCAAATACCAGATTATACCAAAAGCCTGTGTTATCCATAAATGATTGCCAGAAGGCTCCTACCGATTCGGCATTGGAGAATCCGATAATCGAAATGGGGATAAACATAATTGCCTGCGCAAAGATAATAGGCATTACACCTGCAGCATTCACCTTAAGAGGAATGTACTGACGAACACCTCCATATTGCTTATTACCGACAATACGTTTTGCATACTGAACAGGCAATTTCCGAGTTCCCTGAACCAGAAGGATAGAGAAAGCAATTACCAATAGCAGGAACACGATTTCTGCAAGGAACATCACCAAACCTCCTTGTTTGTCGGTTGTACGGAGAATAAACTCCTGCAACAACGACTGAGGAAGACGGGCGATAATACCAACTAAGATAATAAACGAGATTCCGTTACCAATACCTTTATCAGTGATACGCTCACCAAGCCACATGATAAACATACTTCCAGCTGCAAGAATAATGGTTGTTGAAACAACAAACCATACTCCTTCGGGAAGTGAAGCACCTACGGCTCTTAGTTGAACGCTCAAGTTGATCAGGTAAGAAGGGCCTTGAAACATCAAGATGAATACCGTAAGGTATCTCGTGTACTGATTCATCTTACGACGACCACTTTCACCTTCTCTCTGAAGTTTTTGGAAGTAAGGAACCGCAATTGTGAGCAACTGGATCACGATAGACGCGGTAATGTAGGGCATAATTCCCAACGCGAAAATGGAGGCGTTAGAGAATGCACCACCTGAAAACATATCAAGCAGGGCA
>JBKEBB010000170.1:0-10998 GCA_047972845.1 Bacteroidales bacterium | reverse complement strand
TTTGAGATTGTTGAACGAATTTATCTCTCTTTTCAATGTTTCCCACCTTATTATATAGTGTTTCCATAGCTTTACACGCCTGCCAGTAGAGCAAGGACTCCATAAATAAATACCCGGTTTTACCCACGGTATCAGTGAATCCATAGGGAGAGTGGGGTTTTTCCGGAGAGTTGTATAGCAATCCGTTTTTACTCTTTGGAAGATAGTCGAGGCCTTTTTCCAAGGCATCACTCCATGTTTCAAACTGCTTAATGGCGGCATCAGAAGGGAGTCGCTTCAGGTAATCCTCTACAAGGAGTACCATAAATGGGCCATTGTCCAGGTTGGGTTCGCCCAATGGGGAGTGGATGCCTCCTCCGGCATATACGGGAATTCCGTCAGGTTGAACGCGGTCGGGCATGGATCCGTCTGCCCGTTGTCCTTGGATAAGGTATTCGATGCACGCTTTTAGATCTGAATCGGGAATGTATTGGCCGGTGTATCGTACCATATATGAAAAATCACGTGTCCACAAGGCTTTGTAGTTACCTTTTCCATCGGGGGTGTAGAGATTGATTCCCGAGTTGGATTGAATGACGCATCCTTTGATGTATTCTTCGGCTTTTAACTCCAGAAACGAGATATCTTCCTTGTCAATCGATTGAGATTGCTTTGTTGGAAGAAACAGATTGAGAAGAATGAACAGAATGAATTGTATTCCCATGGTTCCGGATTGATTAATGTGAGTACAGAGAATATTTCTACATCAACGATTCGATCTCCCAGACGGTTACCCGATCCATCTTTACCAATGGAGAGAGTGCGATTCGTCCTGTTTTTCCGATCTTCTTTCTCAATATGCAAAATTCTTTCGCTTTGTCGGATAGCTCGCTGTTGCTGACCGTTGGGAATCCGGCCTCTCTAAGCATCATATTTGTTTTGGCGGCGATGGATAGTTCGAAATAGAGCTGTACGTAGCAATACATGTTGAGAAAACTATCGGCATGAAACTGATCACGTATTGAGAGCATGTACTGACCTCCTCTTGATTTAGTAAACTCACCTTTTCGCATGGATGAAAGCATTTCTACTTTGCTTGCCAGTTCCATGTCAAGCCATTTCGCAATGCTTTTTTCGTTGTACATAAAGAGAAAAATCAACCAGACTGTCACTCCAATCATGATCAATGTGAGTGAGATCATTGGAGGAAGGACGAATGAATTGTATGTATAGTGGATCGCGATAGCAGGTAGGATGGCAATCGGATAGTAGCGATGGAGATAGTGGTAATACGAATCAAACCAACTGAGTAACGCGGCTGTTCCCGCTACAGCACCACAGTGCATGATGGCAGTTCCAAATCCTCGCATGATGGCAGTTCCCATGGTCATATCGGGGAACAGATTGACATAGATGATGTTTTCCAAGAAGGCAAATCCGGCACCGGAAGCCGCTCCATATACAGCCGCGTCGATAAAGAAAGCCGATTTACGCATACGGATCAACAGAAACACACCTAACCCTTTGAAAAACTCCTCACTCACCAACTCTCCTAAGGGAGATATGGGGGTGTAACGTTCGATAAAATCTCCTCCAACATTGACCAGATAGGCTGATGCCAATCCCCACGCGAACATTATCACCAGATGGCGTTTGCGAATGAGAGAAAAACTATCGAGCCACATCAAGATGAGAAGAAAACTAATGACCGGGAGTAGTGTCAGAAAATAGAGCATTGTTTGATTGTGTTGAGGGTTTATTTGCCTATGACAAATGTACAATTTAATTCAGAATCGTAAATAAATGCTTCATTTGTTTTGTCTAGATTTAATATAACCTAAAAATAGGATGTTATGGTTCTATTCTTTTCTTTGTGATCATGTAGGTTTGGTTTGGTTCGGTTTCAATATCGTATTCGAACACCTTTAGGAGATGAGGGTATTGGGGGGTGCTGAGGGACGAGAAAAGCGGATCTTTGATTGGAGGGGATTGGAAGAAAGGATTGTTGTTTGTACCGGATGCTACTCGTAGATTTTCACCCTCCAGCGGAATGTAGGATCTCAGTCGGAGTGTTCCACCAAGGGACGATTTGATAACCGCCTTGCATAATTGGCCACGATTCCAATTGATGGATACTTCAAAACCACCCCTCGCTCTCAGTCCCTGTATAGATCCAGTGGGCCAAGCATCGGGAAGTGCAGGGAGCAGATGAATGGCTCCATCGTGACTTTGCATCAACATCTCAGCAACGCCAGCGGTATATCCGAAGTTGCCGTCGATCTGGAAAGGAGGATGGGCATCGAAGAGATTGGGATAGGTGCGCCCTTGAATATTGTCAGGTTCAACCAATTTCAACATATTCTGAATGATTTTGTAGGCATGGTTGCCATCAAGCAGTCGTGCCCACAAATTGATTTTCCATCCAATCGACCATCCGGTGGCTTCGTCGCCACGATAGAGCAATGATTGCTTGGCCGCTTGGAAAAGAGCGGGGTGGGAGTAGGGAGATATTTGATTGCTGGGATATAGACCATATAGATGAGATACGTGGCGATGCTCATCTTTCGGATTATCCCAATCATCAATCCACTCTTGCAGTTGATTGTGTTTGCCGACCTGCATAGGAGCGAGCTTGCTAATCATCAATCGTAACTGCTCTTTGTATTCGTTGCTTTCGTTCAACAGCTCAGCGGCTTGGAGAGTATGTGTCAAGACGTCGAACGCCAACAGATTATCCATTGTGCATCCCGCCACTACGGCGGATACTTGTGGTCCATTGTCGCGACTCGGAGCATTTTCTGGAGAATTTGACGGAGCGGTTACCATCCATCCGTATTTGGGATGGGAAACAAGGAAATCGAGAAGGAAATCGGCTGCTCCCTTCATTGCGGGATAAACATCCCTTAGATAGTTTACGTCTCCGTTATAGAGATAACGCTCCCAAAGATGCTGACAGAACCAAGCCCCACCATTGGGCCACATACCGCAAGCTGCCAGATCGACCATCCCGTTTGAGCGCCAAATGTCGGTATTGTGATGCAGCACCCAACCATTGCATCCGTATTGATTCTTCGCGGTGGCACGTCCCGTTTCTGACAACTCCTTGACCATTTGAACGAGGGGTTCGTGTGTTTCGCTCAAGTTGGTCACTTCGGCTGGCCAGTAGTTCATCTCGGTATTGATGTTTACGGTGTATTTACTGTCCCAAGGAGGAATAAGTTCGTTGTTCCAGATACCTTGCAAGGTGGCAGGTTGTCCTCCTGGCTGGGAAGAAGAGATCAAAAGATATCGGCCGAACTGAAATAGCAACACGGGCAATGAGGGATCCTCTCCTTTGTTAAACTCTTTTACCCGTATATGGGTAGGTTTTTTCATCGCTTCGGGGTTTTCGGGAAGGGTAAAGCGGACACGGTCGAATTGTTTTTTGTAATAAGCAATGTGTTCCGATTTGGCCTGTTGGTATGTTTTTTTTAGGGCTGACTCCATGATAACGGCAGCCTTTCTTGATGGATCCCCTGAAATGTCTTTATAGTTTACAAAATTGGTGGCGGCAGTAACATAGATAGTGGCAGTCGTGGCTCCTTTCACTTCGATGCTGCTGTTGTTTATCACTACATGTCCGTCAGTTGTTTTTACTTTGATCCAATTTTCCACCCGTAGTTTTCCTTCAATCCCTTCGTGATCAGTTCCCTTTCCGCTAAGGACAAGCATATCGCGCCGTTTCTCGATTGTATGACTCAACGGGGAGCTGTATTCGGCAATGAACGAAAGCTGTCCCGGTTGATCTGAAGTCAAGTGGATGATGATAACATTATCTACCAAGGAGGCGAACGCTTCGCGGGTGTAGGTTGTGTTCTTTACTTTATAAGAGGTGGTGGCAATGGCATTTGCAAGGTTCAGTTCTCGGCTGTAATTGCTCGTATTGTAGTGAGTTTGGAAGTGCAATAGGAGCGACCCGATTGTCAGATAGGGCATTCCGTGACTTGGCGCCAGCAGGTATTGATCGCAGAGTCGAAGGGCATCGAGATTCCGATATTCAAAGATAGCCTGTCTTATTTCATCCAAGTGAGCTTTTCCTTCGGGATTGTAGTTGGTGTGAGGTCCTCCGGCCCAGAATGTCTCTTCGTTGAGTTGAATCTCTTCTTTGTGGGGTGTTCCGTATATCATAGCACCCAGACGGGAGTTTCCTAAAGGAAGGGCTTCAACCCACTGACTGGCGGGTTGCTTGTACCAAAGTTTCAGGTCCGTGGCATGGAGAGTTGCGAACGTCGCAACAGCAATCAATCCGGAGATGATAAGTCGGAGGTGTGAAGATGCGATTTTCATGGGGTAGATCGATTTTCAGTGTAAGGTCTATTTATCTGCAAATCTACAGGACTTTTTTCGGAATATCAACACGATATATCTGTAAGATTGTATAGATCTTGCATGGAAGAGGTAAAATACAAACATATTTATTCATCCCTCATTCTTTGCGATTAAAATTGAATCTCCTATCTTTGCATCGGAAATGGTTCCGTTAATCCCTGATTTCAGGGGGAGGAATAATAGGGAATTGGGTGAAATGCCCAAGCTGTACCCGCAGCTGTAATCCTCAAATAGACTCTTTTTTATTCGCATGGCCACTGAGTAACAATACTTGGGAAGGCGCTAAAAAAGAGAGAGGAGAGCCAGAAGACCTGCCACGATCCAACCAATGGCCTTATGCTTTCGGGATAAAAAGCGACAGGTGGGCATTTCATTTTGCACATCCATTATTTTTTATTTTTGCCTGAAGTATATGGTTGATTTATAAACCATAATACGAACGATTGTGAAAAAGAATCTTGTTTTTGCGGTAGTGTTTACCGCTGTTTGCTCTTTGTATGCTGAAGAGCGGATCAACCACCTCTCTAAAAACACCTATCCGGACGATTTTCTTGCGGAAGAGTATGATTCAACCCGTCTTCAAAGATTGGATGAAGTGGTGGTGCAGGCCTATCGAATGAACCAACGAATCAAAGATGTTCCGAACAAAATCGAAATTATCACCAAAGAGGACATGCAGGTGATCCCGTCTGAAAACTTGACAGACATTATTAAAAAAACCACTGGAGCCAACTCAGTAGAAATGCCAGGATTGGCAGGTGGTGTCGATTTTCGTGGATTTGCCCCTTCGGCGATGGGTAGCAATGCCTATTCACTTATTTTAGTGGATGGATTGCCTGCTGCTACTAAGAATGCTTCGGCCGTATCGCTAACCAATATCCGCAATATAGAGGTTTTGCAAGGTCCCTTCTCCGCACTCTTCGGATCCGGAGCAATGGGTGGTGTGATCAACTTGATCTCTCCCAGTTCGACCGGAAAGTTGAAGGGTGGTGCCTCGTTTTCCTATTGGAGCTGGCAAACAGTGATCGGTAAACTGGATGTGGGAGGAAGCATTGGCGAGAAATTTAACTTTGACCTGTATGCCGACCTGTTCAATCAGGGAGATGACTATAAAACCGGTTCTCATAATCTTCTCGGACTTGACAGTGACGAGAAAAAGGTGATGGATCCGAAAGCGGTAGGCAAAACATCGATCAATACAAAATACAGTAAGTATGCCTTCGGTGCACGTTTGGGATATGATGTGAATCCAAACTGGAAAGTGGATCTATTCAATGATTTTTTCCTTACTGGTCAGGCACAGTCAAACGGTAGTTTCTGGGGAATCTACGGAGAGTTGGGTAAAACCATCGTGCGCCATTACCACCGTTTGGATGTGAAAGGTGATCTGGGCAAACACCAATTGCGCATCGCTCCATACTACAGTAATGAGCATAGTGAGTATAACAACGGATTGAAACAAAATAGTTTCAAGGAGAGTGTGTACAATTATAAGACTTATGGTATTCTTCTGTCGGATGCGATTCGTTTTGGTGATCATATGTTGATGTATGGAGCCGATTCGCATACACAGCAATATGATTCGAAACAATTCAATAACACCGGACAACAAACGGCTCCTTACCAACCTGATTATTTAAATAGTCAAAACAGTTTGTTCGCGCAAGGCTCTCTTTCGTTCCTCGATAACCGGTTGACCGCCATCGCGGGATTACGTTATGATATGATTGTTTTCAAAACCTTCGTCACTCCTTTTATGGATGTGAAAAACAGTTCGAAAACACACCACACAGTAAATCCCAATGTAGGAGTGAAATTCAAAATCACGCCTGAATTGAGTGTTCGAAGTAGTTTTGGAACCGCGTTCCTTGCTCCAGATGCTTTTAAATTGACGGGAGAATACAGCTATAACTCCGCTTGGGGAAGTATGGTGTATAAAGGAAATCCAAACCTCAAGCCGGAAAAATCTTCGACGCTGGATTTAGGAGCTGAATATGTTTCGTCCAACAGAACATGGAATTTGGGTGCTACATTTTTCTATATCTACCATTCAGATATTATCGGCTATGACTATGCCAATCCGGAGTATGTTACCTTCCTCAATGCGAATCATGCCAAAACAACCGGATTGGAGTTGAATGGTTCTGTTGACTTCGGTGCCCTTTGGGCACGCAACTACTCGTTGCGACTATATGCCAACTATACCCATCTGTTTGATGCCACGGTCTATTTCGATGGAGGAGCTACTCAACCGAAACGTTACGTGCCGAAAGATAATCTAAATTTTGGTCTTACCTACCAGTGGAGCGGATTGACCGCCTCTTTCAACGGTCGATATATTGGACGACGATACGACGATAACTTTGTGTACGCGTATGATTATGTAGAGTACAAGCGAGTACCCTATTATACGCCCGACAATCAACCGATACGTCCTGAACTGATCAATGAAGATGTCATTCGTCTGCCCGATTTCTTGCTGTTTGATATAAATGTTGACTATCGCTTTAAAAACCGTATTGGCGTAGGATTGAAAATTGCGAACCTCTTCGATGAAAATTACATGGAACGTGATTCGTATTATCTTCCGGGACGTAGCTTCATGGGAACAGTATCCTATCGCTTTTAATAGGTAAGAAAATATAATTAATTGTTAAGGTGTTCGGCAATAGGGAGGAATTCGTTTCCAACTTATTGCCGATTTTTTTTGAAGGATATTGGACTCCTTCTTTCTTCCGAATAGATGTGATGTTGTTATGAATATCTATAATTATAATTGTACATTTGCACCTATAGTTGAATTTATTACTTACAAACCTTAATAGAAAATGAAAAGAGTACTCTTTTTCTGGATGGCGGGATTGTTAGCGTTGGGAACGCTTACCGCTCAAAATGCACCTGAGGCACGCCTGTTACGTTTTCCCACAACCAATGGAAATGAGATTGTGTTTACCTACGCGGGGGATCTTTATCGTGTGTCAGTCGCCGGAGGACAGGCGCAGCGCCTCACATCTCACGTGGGGTATGAAATGTTTGCCCGCTACTCTCCCGACGGTAAAACAATCGCCTTTACAGGACAGTACGACGGAAATACTGAAGTTTTTACCATTCCTTCTACTGGAGGTGAACCTCTTCGCCTTACTTATACGGCAACCAATAAACGTGATGACCTGTCTGATCGTATGGGTCCTAATAATATTGTTACCGCATGGCACCCTTCAGGAAAACATATTGTCTTTCGTAACCGTATATCAAGCGGATTCGACGGGAAACTCTATACTATCGATGCCGATGGAGGAATGTCTCAAGTAATTCCTCTTCCTGAGGGAGGATTCTGTTCCTACTCTCCTGATGGGAAACAGTTGGCCTATAATAGAGTAATGCGTGAGTTTCGAACCTGGAAATATTACAAAGGGGGTATGGCGGACGATGTATGGATCTATTCCCCCGAATCGAAAAGCGTGGTAAACATTACCAATAATCCGGCACAGGATATATTCCCAATGTGGATTGGAAATGAGATCTATTACCTTTCTGATCGTGATCGAACAATGAACTTATTTGTCTATAATACGCAGACAAAACAGACCTCTAAAGTCACGAATTTCAATGATTATGATATTAAATTCCCCTCTTTCAACGGAAATACCATTGTGTTTGAAAAAGGTGGCTACATCTATACTTTTGATGCTACTACAAAGAAAAGTGAGAAGGTGTCTATAACATTGGCTTCTGATAATATTTATGCTCGTGGTGAGGTGAAAGAGGGTGAGAAGAATATTACGGCTCTTTCGATATCTCCCAATGGAGAACGTGCTGTGATCACAGCGAGAGGAGAGGTGTTTGACGTCCCCGTTACACAAGGAGTTACCCGCAATATAACTCGTTCACCGGGAGCCAATGATCGAAACGCGCAGTGGAGTCCTGACGGTAAATGGATTGCCTACATTTCAGACGCGACCGGAGAAACTGAACTCTATCTTCGCGAAGCGGTTTCGGCGGCAACTCCCGTTCAGCTAACCAAAAATAACAATACTTATATTCGTAGTTTCGAATGGAGTCCCGATGCCTCTCGAATTTTTTATACTGATAGAAAGAACCAATTGAATGAGGTTGAAATAGCCTCGCGCAAAGTAACTACTCTGTTGAAAGACGATATTGGGGAGTTCAGAAGTGTGAGTGTTTCTCCCGACAACCGTTGGCTGACATACATCCGTACACTTGATAATAATGTATCGGCCGTATTTGTTTACAGCTGCGCCGATAAGAAGGAGTATATGGTGACTGACAAGTGGTATGATGCGACAGGTCCGCGTTTCAGTAACGACGGGAAGTATCTTTTCTTTACTTCTTCGAGAGATTTCAATCCTACTTATGGATCGACCGAATGGAATCATGTGTACAACAACATGGATTGTGTCTATTTTGCCATTCTTTCAAATGATGTTTCATCTCCATTCTTGGAAAAGGATGATCAAGTGACGTTCTCCGATGCTAAAAAAGTGGATAAAAAGAATGATTCTATCGCTAGCAAGAATGTGCGTATTGATACTGGTAATTTTGCTGATCGGATCTATCGCTTGCCTATCGCGGCCGGAAATTATCGTGTAATTTGGGCTGACGGCGAGCGTGTGTTCTATGGCAGTCGTGGTGCAGTCAAGATGTTTACATTCAAGGATAGTAAAGAGGAAACCATTCTCGATGGCGGATCAATGAGTATTGACTTTGGAGCGAAGAAAGCCCTCTTTGCCAAACAAAATAAATACTATGTTGCCGATATCCCCAAAGGAAAGGTGACTTTGAATGATCCGATCAATACCGAAAACTTAAAAATAACGACCGACTACACTGCTGAATGGGCTCAAATCTTCGACGAGGCGTGGAGACATATGCGCGACGGATTCTATGTGGAAAATATGCATGGTGTGGATTGGAACTCAATGAAGAAGAAATACGCGGCTCTGCTTCCATATGTAAAAAATCGCCTTGATCTGAATTATGTGATTGGGGAGATGATTGGTGAACTCAATTGTGGGCATGCTTACATTAATGCGGGAGAGGCGGATCGTCCCGAACGAATAAGTACCGGATTGCTTGGCGCGGAGATTAGTTTGGACAAGAGCGGGTTCTTCCGTATCGAAAAGATCTTACCTGGTGCTAATTGGAGTAAAGCTCTTCGCTCGCCATTGACTGAGAGTGGTCTCAATGTGAAGGTGGGTGAATATATTGTGGCAGTTGACGGAGTGACCACCGGAGGAGTGAAAAACTTTTATGAACTGATGGTAGGAAAGGCTGGGATCCCTACCGAACTGACCATTAACTCGCAACCAAGCATGCAAGGAGCCCGTAAAGTGGTGATTAAGCCTCTTGAAGAAGAGTATTCGCTATACCATTATAATTGGGTACAAAACAATATCCGCAAAGTGGAAGAGGCTTCAGGTGGTAAAGTGGGTTATATCTACATCCCAGACATGGGAGTGGATGGGCTCAACGAGTTCTCGCGTTACTTCTATCCTCAGCTTGATAAAGAGGCGTTGATTATTGATGATCGTGCCAATGGAGGAGGTAATGTGTCGCCAATGATTCTCGAGCGTCTTTCCCGCGAGCCTTACCGTGTGACTATGCGGAGGGGTTCGAACAAGGTGGGTACTGTTCCTGATGCTGTGCAATATGGACCGAAGGTATGTTTGATCAATAAATATTCCGCGTCTGACGGTGACCTGTTTCCTTGGGGATTTCGTGCGCTGGGTCTTGGTAAATTGATCGGTGTACGCTCATGGGGTGGTATTGTTGGTATCAGCGGATCCCTTCCCTTTATTGACGGAACAGATCTTCGTGTTCCTTTCTTTACCAGTTTTGATCCGAAAACTGGTGATTGGATTATTGAGAACCATGGAGTTGATCCCGATATTGAGATTGACAATGATCCGATCAAAGAATGGAATGGAGAGGATCAACAGTTGAATCGTGCCATTGAAGAGATGATGAAGGAGATAAAAACCCGCAAACCACTTCCGGGAATTCCAGCTCCGAGAAATTGGAGTAAGTAATTATATAAGGGACTTTGAGGTTTTTTAAGAGCCTTAAAGTCCTTAAAGTCTTTAATGTCATTAAGGACCTTAAGATTCTCATATTGACTCTATTTTTATTCTTTTTGCTTGTTAAGTCGATTTATCGTATCTTTGCAGTAAATTTAGAACGATATTTTACATGATTAATAGGATACTTATTCGGACAAAGATTTTGCAAATCTTGTTTGCTTTCTATCAAAACGAAGACAAAGGATATGCAGCAGCCGAAAAAGAGCTCTTTTTTAGTATTGAAAAGGCGTATGATTTGTACTTTCTGCTTCTTCGTTTAGGCGTTGAGATTACCTATCTGCATGAGAAGCGTATTGATATTGCCAAGAATAAGTTTCTCCCCACAGAACAGGAGTTAAATCCCAATCTGCGTTTGGTGAATAACCGCCTGATCAGAGGACTGGCTTCTTGCAGTGAACTTCAGAAAAGGTGTGAAAACAATGGATTAAACTGGTCGAATCAGGAGCTATTGGTGCGTGCGCTGTTGGACGAAATAGTGGCTTCGGATATGTATAAGGAGTATCTACTTACAGATGATACATTTGAGAGAGACCGAGCTTTCTGGTCGAAA
>JBKEBB010000149.1:0-3932 GCA_047972845.1 Bacteroidales bacterium | reverse complement strand
AATCATATGGAAGGGAATACGCTTACTTATGGACAGACGAAGTTACTTTTGATATTCGGAGATGTTCAGGGTGATGTAAAGATGCGTGACCTAGAGGAGATGAAGGCTCATAATGTGGGGCTAAGGTGGATTAGAGAGCGAGCTAAAGAAAAGGAGTACGTAATTACGGAAAGAGATATTCGTGATCTCAATCAAATCATTTTGGTTGAAGACTTCTATAAGTTGGATCCTAAAACGGGGAATCGTTATAGGGTTAACGTAGGGAAATACAAAACACGACCTAATTCGGTGATTACTGCTACGGGAGAGGAATTTTTGTACGCGTTGCCGGAGGAGACACCGGCAATGATGTATGAACTTGTGAAGTGGTTTCATGATGAACTAAACAAGGGGGAGTTGTCTCCAATAGAACTAGCCGCATTGTTTCACTACCGCTATATGCGTAGCCATCCTATTGAGGACGGAAACGGACGAATAGCTCGTTTGCTAGTGACCTATGTGCTTGAACGATTTGACCTGCCAATGATCATTATAAAGAGTGAGAATAAGGAAGAGTATCTTCGTGCGCTGAATCAATCTGATATTAATGTAGGGCTTGCGCCATCGGATGGAGCAAATGCTCTGCTTGAAGACATTGCTCCATTTGTTGAATATATGCTGCGACAATTGGAATGGTCATTGTCTATTGCTATTCGTGCGGCAAGGGGAGAGAGTGTGGACGAAGAGGGTGATTGGAAGAAGAAACTGAGAACAACCTATAAGTCGAAAATAGCCGCGCCGGAGAAGAGTGACGAATATGTTGAGAGATTTGCATTGAAATATCTTTTCCCTTTGCTTCGGAGGGTCGATAAGGAGCTTTCCGAGTTTTATTCTATTTTTGACTCTGTGAGTTGGTCTTATGATTTCTTTAAACATAACACTTTGACCATCAGTGTTGAATCTATAAATTGGTTCTCATTGAATATAGTGTCAAGGGGAGAAAGAACCGAAATTAATTTTATTTGGAATTTGTATCAATTTAGGTATGAAATTCAAGTCCGCACTGATAGAACTCTATTTTCAATTACGCATCGTTATGATGAAGAGATCAAGAAGGAAGAAGTGGACCTTTTTATAGATACAATAGGGAAGAATCTATTGGAAGTTGCTGAGGAAATCGGTAAAGGATAATGTCTGCTCAGCTTACCGATTATTCATAAAAGTTTTCAAGGAATAAGTATGAGCGTAATAATCTCTTGGAGGGATGGTTTCTCTACGTAAGTATAGCGGGTTTTAACTCGTGATTCATTGCTCCCAAAGCAGAATCACATTTATTATACTTATCCACTATTCAATAAGAATATTCTTCGTCCAGAAATTCAAGAAGATTTTTGACAAAGCCCGAAGAGAATAGATTGTCACAATTACCGAAAAGGACTATTCCCGCTCCTTCGTTTGGATAAAAATGGCAATAGGAGCGGGCGTCTCCATTGTTTCCTGAGTGATAAAATCGTTGTTTCCCGTGAATCTCTTTATATGGGAAAGCAAGACTCCTATAGTTGCCATCCGATTCTGCGGGTAGGTCTGTTTGGAGAGAGAGAAGCTCATTGGTTACAGACTTGTTTGTATCCATTAGTTCAATGAGAAATTTTGCATAGTCAAAGGCTGTTGAATGCATACCAGCCGCTGAATCAAACTGATCGGCTTTTCCATGAGCCCAATTGTCGGTAGGTTTCCCGGCTCGATGTCCAAATGCCTTGTATTTGCTCAAAGAATCATGCCAAACGAAACTCATCATTTTTGTTTGAAGAGGGATGCAAACCTCTTCATCAAAATAGTTGTCCAGTGTTGAATCGGTGGTATTCAGTTGATGAACAAGAATTCTTTTCAAGTATTGATAGCCTTCTCCCGAGTATCCAAATTGAGTTCCCGGTTTAAAACGGAATACCAGCGGTTCGTCGGAATTATCTCTCCAGTTAGGCCATCCCGAACAATGGGTAAGAATCATTCTTGCGGTAAGCTGTTTGTATAGCGAGTTTGAATAATCGACTTCTTCATCCATATAATATGAGTAAAGAGGAAGATTAATGTTTAGAACTCCACGATGGGCAAGTTTGATCACAAAATAGGCAAAGATTGGTTTGGACAGTGAACATGCTTCGAATATGGTATTCTCGTTGACTGGTTCTTGTGTGTCAAGATTCTTTACTCCCCAATTTTTTGTATAGGCAACCGATCTGTTATCTATTATGGCGATGGACAGACCCGGTATATGCAATGTATCCATCTGAAATTGGATATAGCATTCAAGCTCGTTGATGGAGATATTCTTTCCTGCTATGGTTTTGATGGTTTTGTTTTGAGAGTAAACAAGTGAGGCGGTGAAGAAAATTAATATACATGATGTGAGTCGGCAGAAATCATATTGTTTCATTGTTTTATCCACAAGAGTTGGTTAAGACTAAGGGCCTTGATTGTTGATTGAGGTCCGGGAATAAAATTATAATGTATAGAATGATTATTCTGTCCGGTTGCCTTTAGCGTGTTATTACCTGAAAAGATTAATGGGTTATCAGGGAGAAGATCCTCTAAATAGGTTGAATAGAGGGAGTCGTTTTTCAGGTATATTTTTATACTGTCTTTACCGCCATCCAAAGTATAGGTTCCAACATATCTTTCTAAATCGGTTACAGGTTTGCTGATTAATTGAGGAACAATCAGACCACTGATATATTCATTTATTCTATTGAATTGAAAATCGGTGGTATTAACCAATACAACCCAACCAAGTTTAAGTTCCGGATTAAAAATGATTTCACTACGGGCACCAAGCATAGCACCTTCGTGCATGACAAACGGATATGCACGTGACCATCCTATACCCAACTGTTGCATCATTCTACGGCTCTTGCCTGTGAGAGTCGGATTATCATCATTGAATTGCGCGCTGATAAATTTTGCCAGATCTGCTGCCGTTGAATACATGCCTCCGGCATAAATCATCGAATTGGAATGATAATCGGGTGTTTTTATAAATCGTTGCTCGTCATTCAGATATGAATAACCCTTGGCGATTATGTTGTTTTTTGAACTGATTGTACCAAAGCCGGTATTGTGAAGCCCCAAAGGCTTACATATGTTTTCTATAATGTACTTTTCATATTCTGTTTTTGCTGCTCTTTCCAACCCCAGCCCCACTAGTCCATATCCCATATTGGAGTAGTTCCGTGTATTCGGATTTACAAACTGATAGTCTGGGTATTGTTTACTGATAGATTTGAGGGAGGCGATAAACGCCTCTTTACTCCCTGAACGAATGGAAGAGTTATTTGTTCGTGTCAATAACCATTTGTCAACTTGTTTGGCAAAGTCTATGTCTGAGGGTGAATTTCGTGGAAGCCCAGAATTATGTGTTGCTAACTCAAGTAGGGTAGTACTTGCTTTACTTTGTGTATCAGATCCTCCTGAATATTCAGGGACGTATTTTCTGATATCGTCATCAATCTTTACAACCTTTTGCTCACATAGTTGCATGAACATGGTTGCTGTGAAGATTTTAGTGATGGATTGGATCTGATATTTCGAATCGAGGGAGGAGGGAGTGAGTTTCTTCAAATCAGTGTACCCTCTTGCCTCGCTGAAGATAATACTATCCCCATGCACAATGGCAACCACGATGCTTGGTGAATGATATCGTTCCTGAAATCCCTTTACACCCATGCTAAGTTGAGTTCGAATGGAATCGGTCAGAATTAGTTGTGCCGCGGTATGATTAACTGACAGCGAAATAAACGTAATGAGTAGGAATAAGTAGGTTTTCATCTTTATAATCTTTATGATTATCCGCAATACTTCCTAAAAAGAATTGGCCAAAAAAAGTTGTAAAATAGTCCACAAAAAATTGCATATATCACTGATTTTCATTATCTTTATAGCTGAAACAGCATAAGGGT
>JBKEBB010000121.1:0-5061 GCA_047972845.1 Bacteroidales bacterium | reverse complement strand
GTATAGTTGATCGAGTTGTCCGGTTGCCCCGTCGCGTTGACGAATCAACATCTCTTCCAACCATCCGTTGGCGCGGATGGCTCCTAACGGGAGTTGGATGTAGGGCTTTTGAACCAGCGGTGCGCGATTGTTCACATAATTGCTTTGAATCGGAGTAGGGGAGCAAGAAAAAAGAAGGAGAGACGAAGCAGTCACCATTACGGCCGCTGCAACGTGTTGATACCATGTAGCCATTGTGTTGTTCATTTATTGAGTTTGTGTGTGTATGATTCTTTTGATCTGTTATTGGTATATGGGAGTTTGCGCCCATTTAGAAGGTTTGTTTCCCATTACAAACTCTATTGTTCCTCCTTGGGCGATGTCGCTGTGTTTGAAGTAGCTCACCTTCAGAGGAGTTCCGTTGAGAGTAGCCGACTGAACGTAGATGTTTTTCTCGCTGGCTCCTTTGGCAACGATCTTCAAGGTCTTTCCGTTTTCCAACGTGAGGGATACCTCTTCGAATGTCGGACTGGATATGAGGTAGAGATCTTGTCCGGCGTTGGGGAAAAATCCAAGTGCATGGAAGAGATACCAGGACGACATCGATCCGGAATCATCGTTTCCGGTGATTCCCGCTTTGGTATCATTGTATTTTGTGCGGAGTACTTCTCGAACAATTTCAGCGGTTTTATCGGGACGTCCGGTATAATTGTAGAGACAGGGCATTAGAAAACTTGGTTCGTTTGCCACTTGATATAGGCCGATACTCCATTTGTTTTTTCCTTTTTCGTGGGTGAAGTAGGTATCGAGCCGTTTGGTCAGCACATCGGGACCTCCACAGATCTCCATCAATCCTTTCATATCCTGCGGTACATACATGGAGAGCTCCCAGGAGAAGGTTTCGTAAAACACATCGGGCCACGATCCTCCCTGCATAACGGAGAATTTGTCTTCGGGCAACCATTGTCCGGTTTCGTCTTTCGGCCAGATAAAGCCCTTGAATCCGAGGCTTTCGACGTTGGGATTCCAAAGATTCTTCCAGTTGTTCAATGCTCGATGTCTGTATGTGTCGGCAAGCGAATCGTGTCCCAGACCTTTGGCCAATGTTGCCACTGCCAGGTCGCAATTTCCATATTCCATGGTGCGTGAACCCGATCGTTCGTATTTAGTCGATACATATCCTTTGGTGTTATAGTCGGCCAGACCTCCACGTCCCACCGCCCGTTCGTTTCCTCCCGGAAAGACCTCGGCATTCTGTATCATTGACTTCAGAGCAAGCCCGTAGTCAACTCCTGTGAGCCCTTTCACAAAGGCATCCGAGAAGAGAATATCCACATTGGATCCTCCTTGAACCCGTCCGTTGAAGTCGCCACTTCGCGCATCGGACATCCATCCTTCGTGGCGATATATGTCGAGCAGGGAATTGAGTATATTCACTTGCAGAGAGGGGGTAAGGAGAGTGAAGAAAGGATGAGTGGCGCGAAACGTGTCCCAAATGGCAAAGAAATCGTCGTAGTAGGGAGCGTTGGATTCCCATCTGCTATTTTCTCCGGTTTTATCGGTAGGTTGCATGTAGGAGTGGTAGAGGGCTGTGTAGAAAAGTTTTTTCTGATAATCGGATCCTTTGATAGAAACCTTGCCGAGAAGTTTGTTCCACTGGTCAACGCAATGCTGTTTCACTTCATTCAGTTCCCACGTCTGCATCTCTGCCAGATTGGCTTTGGCTCGTCCCACCCCAAGGTAGGATATTCCTACTTTTACCTTTATTTTTTGTCCTTCGGAGGTGCTGAAAGAGAAATAGGCACCGCTTTTCTCGTTGGTGTCCGGCTGTACGTTGGTTCCGCGATAGAGTTTCCCGCTTTTCCATGTGCCAAACTCTTTCGCGGGAGTGTCGAACAATGCGTAGAAATAGACGGTATATGCGGTTCCGATGTTCCATCCGCCACGTACCCGGGTATATCCTTCAATCTCTCTATCGGAGAGGATACGAACTTCGGAGCCGACAATGTGTTGGTTCTCCTCCTCGTACATTCCTTTCCAATCGGAGTTGAGGCAGCTTCCGAGATCGACAATCACCTTAGATTCGTCGGAGGCCGGGAATGTGTATTCGTGGATGGCACTTTTGCGCATGGCAGAGAGTCTGGCACGAATGTTGTAACGAGTAAGCCCGACCGCGTATTCGCCCACTTCGGCATGCTCTTTATCGCGGGGTGATGAATAGTCGGCAAGAGTCAGATCGCCAACGATAGGGGCAAAGAGAACATTCCCGTATTTACATCCTCCTCCTAAGCCGCTTCCGTGAATATGGCTGAATCCATGGATGTTTCCGGTTTCGTCCCACCCGCCGTTCCAGTTCTTCTTACCACAGTCGGGACCCACTTTTACCATGCCCAGCGGAAGGGTAGGGCCGGGTATGGTGTTGCCCCCTTCTGTTGTTCCGATGAATGGATCGATATACTTGGTGTAGTCAACTTGAGCTTGCGCATGGCCGGTTCCGAGAGCAACGACGGTTGCCAGTGCAATGACGAATTTGTGTGTGCTTTTCATGTAGGTATGGTTTTTGTAGTATGATAGCAAGGAAAATAGCTTCCATATAAGGAGCGTAAGGTTATAAGGAACAAATATAGTTTTTATTATGGAAATGGTGAAAGAAGAGAAAAATTCGAGGAAAATGAAGGATGGAATTCTAAGGCCGTTATTCGGATACAAAGCATTTGATAGAGCGAACTGGTAAATGCTCATTTTTTCAGTGTTAACGCTGAATATTCGGAGATTTATGAGTAAATTTGCACCACTGTCGGCGGGTCCTCCGTCACTAATTATGACCATTATATCAATTTAATTTATACAACATGGCAATACCTCCATTTAAGTATCAGGAGCCGTTTCCTCTGGAAAAGGACAACACCGAGTATTACCTGCTCACCAAAGACCTCGTAAGCGTAAGCGAATTTGAAGGAAAACCGATTCTAAAGGTGGAAGCCGAAGGGTTGACTCAACTGGCGAATACCGCGATGCGCGATGTGTCGTTCCTCCTTCGTCGTGAACACAACGAGATGGTTGCTAAAATATTCGATGATCCGGAAGCAAGCGATAACGATAAATACGTTGCTCTTACTATGCTGCGTAATGCAGAAGTGGCGGCGAAAGGAAAACTTCCTTTCTGTCAAGACACCGGAACCGCGATCGTGATGGGTAAAAAGGGACAACAGGTGTTTACCTCCGGTTGTGACGAAGAGGCTCTCTCGCTGGGCGTATATAAAACCTACACTGAAGAGAATCTTCGTTATTCTCAAAATGCCCCGTTGAACATGTATGACGAGGTGAATACCGGCTGCAACCTTCCTGCACAGATCGATCTGTATGCGACAAAGGGAATGGAATACAAATTCCTCTTTATTGCCAAAGGTGGTGGTTCGGCCAACAAAACATACCTCTATCAAGAAACAAAAGCGCTGATCAACCCCACTTCGTTAGTTCCCTATCTAGTTGAAAAAATGAAAACGTTGGGTACAGCCGCTTGTCCTCCTTACCACATCGCGTTCGTCATCGGTGGCACATCTGCCGAAGCAAACTTGAAAACGGTTAAGTTGGCCTCTGCCAAATATTATGACACACTCCCAACAGAGGGCAATCGTGAGGGACAAGCCTTCCGCGATATCGAACTCGAGAAAGTGGTGTTGGTAGAGGCACGTAAGCTGGGTCTCGGAGCACAGTTTGGTGGTAAATATTTCGCGCACGATGTCCGTATCATCCGTTTGCCTCGTCACGGAGCCTCTTGTCCGATAGGGATGGGAGTAAGTTGTTCGGCCGACCGTAATATCAAAGCCAAGATCAATCAAGATGGATGGTGGATTGAGAAACTGGATGATAATCCATCTCGTCTGATTCCGGAAGAGCTTCGTAACGCGGGAGAAGGAGATGCCGTACGAATCGATCTCAATATGCCGATGAAAGATATATTGGCAGAGTTGAGAAAATACCCTGTGGCTACTCGTTTGTCGCTGACCGGAACAATCGTTGTGGGACGTGATATCGCTCATGCCAAACTGAAGGAGTTGATCGACAGTGGCAAAGATCTTCCACAATATGTAAAAGATCATCCGATCTACTACGCGGGTCCTGCCAAAACACCGGAAGGAATGCCTTCGGGATCGTTCGGCCCCACTACAGCGGGACGTATGGACTCGTACGTTGATCTGTTCCAATCAAAAGGTGGAAGCATGATTATGATCGCGAAAGGAAACCGATGCCAACAAGTAACAGATGCTTGTAAGAAATGGGGAGGCTTCTATTTGGGAAGCATAGGTGGTCCTGCCGCTATTCTGGCACAGAACAACATTAAAAAGGTAGAGTGCCTCGAATATCCCGAACTTGGAATGGAAGCAATTTGGAAGATCGAAGTAGTTGATTTCCCCGCTTTCATACTTGTTAACGACAAAGGAGAAGACTTTTTCCAAACGATTGGAAAAGGTGGCGCCAGCTGCAAAAAATAATACCGGAGTTTCCGGCAAGAAGACAGAGAATAACCGATTCTCTGTCTTCTCCTCTTGATCTAACCTTTTATCAAAAAATACTGTTAACCATGAAAGCAAAAGCAATTCTTCTATCTCTCGTATTGCCGTTGTTCCTATCGGCACAGCAACCCTTCAACGGGTTAGATATGAATATGGGAAACCTTTACCGCCTCTCTGACGGAAAAACACGATCCATCAGTCCAGAGAACTTTACCGGAGAAAAGGGTAAGGGTGGAATGGCCGATCCCAAAGACAAAGACAAACGCAACACGGCCAATGCCCACGTTGCCGCTCAAGATCTTGGTCAAGGATGGAAAGTAAATCCCTACATTCGTATCAAAGCAGGGGAAACATTCGAAATTGCCAATATTAAGGGTCCCGGAGCAATTCAACAAATATGGATGACTCCAACGGGCAATTGGAGAAACTCGATTATCCGTTTCTATTGGGACGGAGAAGAGACCCCCTCGGTTGAATGTCCTATTGGAGACTTTTTCGGCATGGGATGGGGTGAATACGCTCCACTAAACTCTCTTCCTGTTTGTGTGAATCCGGGTAGCGCGTT
>JBKEBB010000091.1:0-4096 GCA_047972845.1 Bacteroidales bacterium | reverse complement strand
TCTTCAGATAATCGTATTATTGGTTATACGTCACGAAATAAAGGAGGTGTTCCGGCTAATTTCAGAAATTATTTTGTGATTGAATTTGATCGCCCGTTTACCTACAAATACACTTTTGCGGACCAGTCGTTGTATAGCGATATGGAACAAAAAGCAAATCATGTGGGTGCGGTTATCGGTTTTCGAACCAAAAAAGGAGATGTTGTTCATGCAAAGGTTGCCTCATCGTTTATCAGCCAAGATCAGGCTTTTTTAAATCTGAAAGAGGTAAAGGAGAAATCTTTTGAAAAGGTCAAATCGGAAGCAAGAACAAGTTGGAACAACGTACTCGGACGTATTCGTGTAGAGGGAGGAGATATGGATCAAATCAGAACCTTTTATTCCTGTTTATACCGAACATCTTTGTATCCGCGCAAATTTTACGAATACGCCAAAGAGGGAAATATCATTCATTACAGTCCCTACAACGGGGAGATTCTTCCGGGATATATGTACACTGATGTGGGTTTTTGGGATCTTTTCCGTGCTCTCTATCCATTATACAATCTGTTGCATCCGTCGGTTAACAAAGAGATGCAGGAAGGATTGGTAAATTCCTTTAAAGAAAGTGGAATCTATCCCGAGTGGGCAAGTCCGGGGCATCGAGATTGTGTGACCGGAGGATTTTCTGCGGCCGTACTGGTAGATGCTTACATGAAAGGTGTTCGAGTAGATAACCCGGATGTTATGTATGATGGATTGGTGAAAAGTGCTAATTCGGTGCATCCAACGGTATCTTCTTCCGGACGTAAGGCGTACGAGTATTATAACCGTCTTGGTTACGTTCCTTATGAGGTAGTGCACGAGAGTGCAACGCGCACGTTAGGCTATTCGTATGCCGATTGGTGTTTATATACCATTGCTAAGGCGATGGGTCGGCCGATAGATGAAATAGATCTTTATGCAAAGAGGGCATTGAACTATCGGAATCATTTTGATATGAACAATAAGTTGATGCGCGGACGGAAGGAAGATGGTAGTTGGGTTGAGCCTATTGCTCCGTTGAAATGGGGTGATGCTTTTACTGAAGGCAATGCGTGGCATTATACATGGGCTCCACTTCACGACCAGCAGGGAATAATTGATATGATGGGAGGGAAAGAGTATTATGTCGCTATGCTGGATTCAATCTTTATGGTTCCACCTCAGTTTGATTGCAGTTACTATGGTTTTATTATACATGAAATCAGAGAAATGCAAATAATGGGAATGGGTAACTATGCGCACGGGAATCAACCATCTCAACACATTCCTTATATGTATAATTTTGGGGGACAGCCGTGGAAATCTCAGTTTTGGGTTAGGGAGATAATGAATAGAATGTACAATTGCCGCCCGGATGGATATTGTGGAGATGAGGATAACGGACAAACCTCTGCGTGGTATGTATTTTCTGCTTTGGGATTTTATCCGGTTTGTCCGGGAACGCAACAGTATGTACTTGGTACACCGTTTTTCAAACGTGCCGAAATTACGTTTGAGAATGGGAATAAAATGGTACTTGAAGCTCCAAAGAATAGTGCCAACAATCGTTATATCCAATCAATGACAATTAATAATAGGCCCTATCGGAATAATTATATTAATCACAATGAATTGCTTAATGGAGGTGTGATATCATTCGAAATGAGTGCTACCCCTAATTATAACAGAGGAATTGACGATGAGGCCCTTCCATATTCGTTTTCGAGAACTATTACTAAATGATTATAAAATGAAAAGAAACGGTTATTTGACAAAAGTATTTATGACAATGGCAGTATGTGGGGCATTAGTCGGATGTACCCAACCGAAACCTGAGAATCCATTTTTTACGGAGTTTAAAACGCCTTTTGGCGCACCTCCTTTCGAGCAGATTAAACCGGAACATTACATGCCGGCATTCGACTCGGGCATGGTTGAGGAGATGAAAACGGTTGAGCAGATAATAGCCAATACTGAAGCTCCTACGTTTGAAAACACCATTCTGCCGTTGGATAAAGGAAGTGAGATCCTGGAGCGTGTCGCATCCGTGTTTTACGGACAAAACAGTGCTAACACCAACGACTCTATACAGGCAATCAATCGTGAATTGGCACCAAAGATGTCTAAGCACAGTGATGAGATTCGAATGAATCCCGAACTGTTCAAGAAGGTAAAGGCGGTGTATGACAATCGTGAAACCTCGGGCCTCGACAGAGAACAGCAGCGCACGGTAGAAGAGATTTACAAAGGATTTGTTCGTGGCGGAGCCAATTTGTCTCCCGAAGATCAGGCTAAATTGAAGGAATTGAACCAACAAATCTCACAATTGCAGGTGGCTTTCGGTCAGAATCTGTTGAATGAGACCAATGGTTATAAGTTGGTTATTGACAAACAGGAAGATCTTGCCGGACTGCCTGAGTCGTTGATTCAGACTGCCGCGGCCGATGCAATTGCAACTGGCGACAGCGGTAAATGGGTGTTCACATTGCAAAACCCCAGTGTAATGCCTTTCTTACAGTTTGCTGACAACCGAGCGTTGCGTGAGCAAATCTTCAATGCCTATATCATGCGTTGTAACAATAACAACGAAAATGATAACAAAGAGGTGGTTCGTCAGTTGACTGACTTGAGAATGAAAAAAGGTCAGCTGATGGGATATACCAACTTTGCAAACTTTGTGTTGGACGATCGCATGGCTAAAAATCACGATAATGTATATAATCTGTTGTACCAGGTATGGCTTCCCGCACTCAACGTTGCAAAGGCGGAAGCCAAGGAGATGCAGGAGTATATCGACAAAGAGGGAAGCAATATCAAACTCGAAGGTTGGGATTGGCGTTACTACAGTGAGAAAGTGAAAAAAGCTCGCTTTGATTTGGATGAAAATCAAGTTCGTCCCTACTTCAAATTGGAAAACGTACGAGACGGAATCTTCTACGTATGCAACCGTCTGTATGGTATCACGTTCAAGCCAGTAGAGAATGTTCCACTTCCTCATCCCGACGCGGTGGCATTTGAGTGTATTGATAAAGACGGAACGACCTCATTGGGACTTCTCTATATGGACTTCTTCCCTCGTGCATCGAAGAGAGGTGGTGCTTGGTGCGGCTCATACCGTGGACAAACCTATAAGGACGGAGTTCGTGTAGCACCTATCGCTACTGTGGTTTGTAACTTTACCAAACCTTCAGCTGAAGGACAACCTGCTCTTTTGAGCGCGGATGAAGCAAATACATTCTTCCACGAGTTCGGACACGCGCTGCATGTGTTGTTTAAAGATGTTCATTACGATGCGGTGGGTGGTGTGCCAAGAGATTTTGTTGAGTTGCCTTCTCAAATTATGGAACATTGGTGCTTCGAACCTGAAGTGTTGAAAGTATATGCTAAACATTATCAAACAGGAGAAGTTATTCCTCAAGAGTTGGTGGATAAGATTGAGAAGAGTGGAAAATTCGGACAAGGCTTTGCTACTACCGAATATCTCGCGGCTTCGATTTTGGATATGGATTTCCACGTGTTGGAATCTCTTCCCGCGGACTTTGATGTGATGAAATTCGAATCTCAGGCGATGAATGCAAGAGGTTTGCTCACGCAGATACCTCCACGTTACCGTACCCCATACTTCCAACATACTTGGACAGGAGGTTATACTGCCGGATATTACAGTTATATTTGGGCTGAGGTGCTGGATTGTGACGCGTTCCAAGCATTCAAAGAAACGGGTGACATATTTAATCCGGAGGTGGCTGATAAATTCCGCAAGATGGTACTTACTCCCGGTGGAATTGAAGACGCGATGGATATGTATGTAAACTTCCGTGGCTCTAAACCCGGCATTGACGCGTTGCTCGACAACCGCGGCCTGAAGTAATAATTACCTACAAAGGATAATTGAAAAGGAGAGGGTAGGGGTATTTCCTACGCTTCTTTTCGATTATCCTTTTTTTATCTACCTACCTACCATGAAAAAGATTGTTTTGATTGTAGCGATTTGTTCGCTGATTACTCCTTTGCATTCCCAAACAAAGGAGTCTCCCGTCGATCATGTGAATATGATGATTGGTACTGATGGGAAACATCGTACCGAATATGG
>JBKEBB010000083.1:0-2824 GCA_047972845.1 Bacteroidales bacterium | reverse complement strand
TATTTTAATTTCGGTTTATATCCGAAACTGTATTGGATATGGGTGGTTGCCAAAATGGCATAAATCTTCTCCATTTACTCTTTTTTTCTACAAAATGGGGGAACGGCAATCTTTTTGCGGTATTCATATGAAGTTTGCCTTGATATGAAAGGTAATCATGACGAGGTTAAATGATAAAATTGAAATACTGACTAATAATACATATAGAAATGAACAAAACTGTGAATCAAAACAACAACCGGGAGGCATTGAATAAGTTTGCCATCGACCTGAATCAACGGGCTCAGGATGGAAAGCTTGACCCGGTGATCGGACGTGATGAAGAGATTCGTCGTGTCTTGCAGATATTGAGCCGCCGGACCAAGAATAACCCTATATTGATTGGTGAGCCAGGTACGGGTAAAACCGATATTGTGGAGGGATTGGCACACCGTATCGTGCGGGGTGACGTGCCCGAAAACTTGAAATCGAAACGAATCTATTCGCTCGATATGGGAGCTTTGATTGCCGGAGCGAAGTATCAGGGTGAGTTTGAAGAACGACTCAAAGGGGTGGTAAACGAGGTGATCACGGCCGAGGGTGAGATCATTCTGTTTATTGACGAGATCCATACGCTGATCGGTGCGGGTAAATCGTCCGGCGCGATGGATGCCGCCAACATTCTGAAACCGGCCTTAGCCCGTGGTGAACTTCGTGCTATCGGTGCCACAACGTTGGATGAATATCAACTCTATTTTGAAAAGGATAAAGCCCTCGAACGACGTTTCCAAACAGTGATGGTGGACGAACCTGATGTGATGAGTACGATTTCGATCTTGCGTGGATTGAAGGAACGTTATGAAAATCACCATAAGGTGCGTATTAAAGACGAAGCCATCATATCGGCGGTACAGTTGTCTCACCGATACATCACCGACCGTTTCTTACCCGACAAAGCGATTGACTTGATGGACGAGGCGGCCGCTAAATTGAGATTGGAGGTGGACTCCGTTCCGGAGGAGTTGGACGAGATAACCCGTCGGATCAAGCAGCTCGAGATTGAACGCGAGGCTATCAAACGAGAAAACGATACTGACAAGGTAGAGGCGTTGGGCAAAGAGATTGAATCGTTGCGTAAAGAAGAGAAAGAACTTCAAACCAAATGGAGTGCCGAAAAGAATTTGATCAATCAGATTCAGCAAGCGAAGGTGGACATTGAGCAGGCCAAGTTTCAAGCCGATCAGGCGGAACGGGAAGGAAACTACGGTCGAGTGGCCGAATTGCGGTACGGACGAATCAAGGAGTTGGAAAACAGCATTGCTCAGTGGCAGCGAACTCTTCACGAGATGCAGGGAAGCAACGCGATGATCAAAGAGGAGGTAAGCTCCGACGATATCGCGGAGATTGTAGCACGATGGACAGGTATTCCGGTGGCCAGAATGATGCAATCCGAGCGGGATAAACTGCTCCATCTGGAAGAAGAATTACACAAACGGGTGGTTGGTCAGGACGAAGCCATCGCGGCGGTGTCGGACGCTGTTCGTCGGAGTCGTGCCGGATTGCAAGACCCGAAGCGTCCGCTTGGTTCATTTATTTTCCTCGGAACCACGGGGGTGGGAAAGACTGAGTTAGCCAAGGCGCTTGCCGATTATCTGTTTGATGATGACAACATGATCACACGTATTGATATGAGTGAGTATCAGGAGAAGTTCAGTGTGACCCGTTTGATCGGATCGCCTCCGGGATATGTCGGATACGACGAAGGTGGACAATTGACCGAAGCCATTCGTAGAAAACCCTATTCGGTGGTGTTGTTCGACGAGATTGAGAAGGCGCATCCAGACGTGTTCAACGTGTTGTTGCAGGTGTTGGACGACGGACGGTTGACCGACAACAAGGGACGTGTGGTGAACTTTAAGAATACCATCATTGTGATGACATCTAACCTGGGTTCTCATCTTATCCAGTCGAACTTTGATCAGATGACACGTTCGAACCGGGAAGAGGTGATTGAGAAAACAAAGGGTGAAGTGCTCGAACTGCTTAGAAAGAGCATACGTCCGGAGTTCTTGAACCGGATCGATGAGATAATCATGTTTACACCATTAAGCGAAGAGGAGATTGCTCAGGTGGTACGCATTCAGCTGAATAACATAACCACGCTGTTGGAATCGAACGGAGTTCAGATTCGATTCGATGACGATGTGGTGCGATTCTTAGCTGCCGAAGGATTTGATCCGCAATTTGGTGCGCGTCCTGTAAAACGGGCAATCAACCGTTACCTCTTGAACGAACTTTCTAAGGCAATCTTGGGAGGCTTGGTGGATAAAAACCGTGTAATTGAGGTAAAGGCGGCAGATAGCGGAGGACTTGAGTTCTCCAATATCAATGGCTAAAATACAAAGAGTGTTGAGGGATTATTTCAACACTCTTTTGTTTTTAGTAATCCGAGTGTATATCTATTGACCGATCTACCCTCCATGATGATGGATTGTTTCGCGGTACCCTTTCGGAGTCAATCCGGTATATTTACGGAAGTATTGGGCAAAAAAAGAGGGGTTCGGGAAATTCATCTCTTCAGCAATCTCCTGTATGGATCGGGTAATATCTTGCAATCTTGTTTTCATATTCATAATTAGGGGTGGTCGAAAGAAAAAGGAAAAACGTCTGCGAATATAAATAATAAAAAAAGTGGCAAGTTATCAACAGGTTTGATCCTATATTTTTGATAATTAAATTCATATACATTATAATCAAGCGGGATGAATACCTATCTTTGTCAAAGATAAAAACAATTATGATTGATCAAAAGAAGGTCTCCTTGCAGTCACTTTTAAGTTTGATT
>JBKEBB010000071.1:0-6317 GCA_047972845.1 Bacteroidales bacterium | reverse complement strand
AAGAGAAGAAAAGGCTGAACATAGTATGATGTAAAAAATAGTATAACGAAAAAACAAGCTATTTAGGCTGTTTGTTCGTATATAAATGGGTAAATAAAGAGAAAAGAATGTAGCTGGCGATTACCAACGTTATTCCGAATGCTCCAAACAGTACGATAAGTACGGCGGATAGGATCATAAACAGATAAGTGGATTGGTTGTCACTCCATTTCATCGATTTGAACTTGAGAGAGAACATGCTTATCTCGGAAACCAACAGGAGTGAAAAAATAAT
The DNA here is from genome assembly GCA_047972845.1 of Bacteroidales bacterium. Taxonomy (GTDB): domain Bacteria; phylum Bacteroidota; class Bacteroidia; order Bacteroidales; family JBKEBB01; genus JBKEBB01. The sequence goes on along the minus strand of JBKEBB010000071.1, from coordinate 6,043 downwards.
CACTAATCCGGCAATAATACTCCAATGCGGACCTGAACCGATCCATCGATACCAATCGCTGACGAGTCCGACGATAAAGGCATTCTTGTAGGATACCATGTGCGCGCTGATAGATACTGAAAGCGCGAATGAAACCCAAAACATGGCATTCGCAGGAGTGGGCATGCCGATAAAGGAGTTGGTCTGACGGTCGTCTATGTTAAACTTGGCCAATCGGAGCGCTGAAAAAACGGGAATCATAAAAGCAACGTAAGGCACATAGGCAGTGACCAACGAGTGCGATGACGCGGCCGTGATATGTTGCAAGAGTGAGAAGGTCAAAAATCCCGGGGCTAAGCCGAAACTGATGAGGTCGGCGAGCGAGTCGAGCTCTTTTCCCATAGGGGAGTATGCGTTGAGCAGTCGAGCCATCAATCCGTCGCAGAAGTCGAACAGAGCAGCCAGGACAAGTAAACCGAAAGTAGTTGTGGCATCGCCTCGAAGGGCGGCTATGCAGGCAAGGATTCCACAAAAAAGATTCAAACAGGTGATCAGATTTGGGATATGCTTAGTTATTTTCATTCTGACGAAGCTTTTTGGTAGGAACACCGCTCAGGCGACCTATCAACGTACAATTTCCGGTAACACTGTCTCCTTCCTTCACATAGATTTCGGTGTCGATGGGAAGATAGAGGTCAACGCGTGAACCAAATTTGATGAAACCAAGGAATTCGTTTATCTGACATTTATCACCGAAATCGGAATAGGTGACAATACGTCGGGCGAGCGCACCCGCGACCTGACGAACCAACAGACGTTGTTTTCCGGTTGTTTCGATTACGATAGTAGAACGTTCGTTCTCGGTACTTGCTTTGGGTAGGTAGGCTTGACGGAAGTTGCCTTCGTGATGAGTTACGAATTTCACTTTTCCGTTTACCGGATACCAGTTGGCATGCACATTGAGCGGACTCATGAAGATAGATACCATTTTGCAGGTGGTGTGTAGATATTCGGACTCAAACACCTCTTCGACAACCACAATTTTGCCATCGGCAGGAGCTACGACAATGTTTTTGGTTTCTCCTATATAAATTCGTTTGGGGCAACGGAAGAAATTGACGAGAAGCAGATATGTGACTACCGATATGATCAATATGACATTGAACACTATGGGAGGCGTGGCAACCCAAAGAAAGGCATTCAGGGCGGAAAGAAAGAGCAGTGAGATAATCAATATGTCCCACCCTTCTCTATGTATTTTTATTCTCACTATCTAAACGGTTAAGCTATTTAACATGCAAAGAAAGTGGTTTTATCTCGAAATGTGAAATATCCACCTAACTTTTTCATATCTTTGAATGAAAAATGGCGATATAGGGTTTTTGAGGTTTCTTTTTAAACAACTATTTAGAATAATGATGTGAAAAGGTGGATGCAATATACGTTGAGAGCTTCATAATCCGTTCAATCATTCAATATAATATCAGGTATGAAAATTGTGGTCTTTACAGGAGCCGGGATATCGGCTGAGAGCGGGATTCAGACATTTCGTGATTCGAACGGCTTGTGGGCTACCTATCGAATTGAAGATGTGTGTACACCCGAGGCGTTGAGGACAAACCGCGATCAGGTGATCGAGTTTTACAACATGCGTCGCAAAGAGGTTTTGTCGAAACATCCCAATGCGGGACATTTGGCATTGGTGGAATTGGAGCGTTATTTTGACGTGGAGATTATTACTCAGAATATTGATGACTTGCACGAGCGTGCGGGCAGCAGTCGAGTGACACATCTGCACGGGGAGATACGAAAACTCAGAAGCAGTGTGAACGAAGGGACGTTGGTAGAAATGGAAGGGTGGGAGCAGTCGCTTGAGACCCGTCATCCCGATGGCTCGCTGTTGCGACCCCATGTGGTGTTTTTTGGTGAGAGTGTGCCGATGATGGATGTGGCGGTGAGAATTGTGTCGGAAGCGGATTTGCTAATTGTGGTGGGTACTTCGCTCAAAGTATATCCGGCCGCTTCGCTGTTGAGATATGTAGCTCCTGATGTGCCTATTTACATTGTCGATCCCAATCAACCGGATGTGGTTGCACGTGGGTCGAATATACATTTCATTGTTAAGCCCGCGAGCACAGGATTGCCAAAATTTGTCAAAGAGTTGATCGCGACCTATGATGAATGACTGTTTTTTAGTAGTTGAGAGGAGGACAACGGCTGATGGAGATGCGAATCAGTTACGCAGAATAGAAGAAAAGAAGAGGGGAGTGGATGGGTTGTTTTGAATCATCTATCGGCAACCAATAAAAGTATAATAGTCATTAAATCCCCTTGTTTTAGCTCTTCTTGCCTGTTGTTAGGTGCAACTTTTAACTATTGGAGTGTGCCAATGTGAAAATAGTCATGTAAATTTGCGCATCAAAAAATCCGTCGGTATATTTCATAGGGTGAATATACGACTTATATACTACTATTCATGTTTAAATCGAACTTCTCAAAAGCATTCTGGGTTGCCAATACGGCTGAATTACTTGAACGGATGGCCTATTACGCCGTCTTTATCGTACTGACTCTTTACCTCTCAAGGGTATTTGGATTCAGTGACATCGAAGCCGGTATTATCTCTGGTTTGTTTTCGGGAACGCTCTATTTCTTGCCTACTTTTTCGGGTGCGTATGCCGATAAGATTGGGTTTCGTAAATCGATGCTTCTCGCCTTCGCGCTCCTTACGTTTGGATATGCCGGACTCGGTTTGTTGCCTGAGTTGTGTGAGTCGTTAGGACTTGTCGACTACGGAATGGAAACCACTTTCACCGGATTGGACGGACATTTGCTCCGTTGGGCGATTGTTCCGGTGCTGGCTCTCATTGTTGTGGGAGGATCGTTTATTAAAAGTGTGATTACCGGAACGGTGGCTAAAGAGACAACGGCTGCAACAAGAGCCAAAGGTTTTTCGTTGTTTTATATGATGGTAAACATTGGATCGTTTACCGGAAAACTATTCCCTGACCCACTGCGCCATGCGATGGGCGACAGAGGTCTGATCGTGTTGCAATATTTGTCGGCTGCGATGTCGGCATTGGCACTGGTGGCTGTATTCTTTTTCTATAAGACAGAGCAACATCAGGGAGAAGGAAAGAGTTTTAAAGAGATTGGCACCGCTATTCTCAAAGTATTGTCGAATGGCAAATTGGTTGCGCTGACACTTATTGTGAGTGGGTTTTGGATTGTACAAGGACAGATGTATGCCACTATGCCCAAATATGTGATCCGTATGATCGGAAGCGAAGCTACACCGGGATGGTATGCCAATATTAACCCGTTTGTGGTGGTGATAATGGTCAATATAGTAACCCACCTGATGCGTCGCAAGGGAGCGGTTGTGTCGATGATGATCGGAATGTTTCTCATACCACTGTCGGCAGTCACTATGGCATCAGGTAATATAATAGGAAGTGATACGGTGCTGGGAATGCATCCTGTGGCCTTTATGATGATTGTGGGAATAGCGATTCAAGCATTGGCGGAGACCTTTATTTCTCCACGATTTCTCGAATATTTTTCGTTGTATGCCCCTAAAGGCGATGAGGGACTTTATCTTGGATTCAGCCATATGCACTCGTTTATTTCTTATATTGTAGGTTTTTTTATTTCGGGCGTGTTGCTTAATGCCTATTGTCCCGATCCTAAATTGTTTGAAACGCACGAAGCGTGGCAGGTGGCAAGTGCCAATGCCCACTATATATGGTATTACTTTGCCGCTATCGGACTAGTCGCGGCAATCTCACTGATCGTATTCGCGTGGGTATCGCGAACCGAAAAAAAGTAATAGCTTAATTATGGAACAAACGGATAAACATACGAATCCCAACGAAAACATCAAATCCCCCGAAGAGATATTGATCGAATCGGAATTTCAGGCGTTGTTGCAGGATTATCTCAATTCGAAACATCGAAAGAAGATTGAGATAATCACCAAGACATTTAATTTTGCCAACAATGCCCACAAGGGAGCACGTCGTCGGTCAGGGGAGCCTTATATCATGCATCCCTTGGCGGTAGCACGGATTGTTGCCAAGGAGATCGGATTGGGGTCAACCTCTATCTGTGCCGCGTTGCTGCATGATGTGGTTGAAGATACAGACTATACGGTTGAGGATATTGCCAATATGTTTACGCCGAAGATTGCTCAACTGGTGGACGGATTGACAAAAATCTCCGGAGGAATCTTTGGTGAGCAGGCATCGCAACAGGCGGAAAGTTTCCGCAAATTGCTGCTGACGATGCCTGACGACATTCGTGTGATCATTATCAAAATGGCCGACCGTTTGCACAATATGAGGACTTTGGAGTCGATGCCCCAAGCGAAGCAGTTTAAGATCGCGGGAGAAACGCTCTATATATATGCCCCATTGGCGCATCGTTTAGGTCTGAACCGTATTAAGAGCGAGTTGGAAGATCTCGCTTTCAAGTACGAACATCCGGAAGCATACAAAGAGATTCTGGATAAGATACGGGCCACGGATGCCACCCGTAAAGAGGTGTACGACAACTTTGCCGCTCCTATCAAATCGAAGCTTGATTCGTTGGGTATAAAATATGAGATGCGGGCGAGAATCAAATCGGTCTATTCCATCTGGAACAAGATGCAGACTAAAAACATCGGTTTTGACGATGTGTATGATTTGCTTGCCGCCCGTATTATTTTCGAACCCAGAGAGGGTCTTGACGAGGCGATGGAGTGTTGGTCGATCTACTCTATAATCACCCGTATCTACGAATTTCATCCTGAGCGAATACGCGACTGGGTGAGTCGTCCGAAGTTGAATGGTTACAGCGCCTTGCATGTGACAGTGATGGGACCTGATGGACAATGGATAGAAGTGCAGATACGAAGTCGACGAATGGACGATGTGGCCGAGAGAGGATTTGCTGCTCACTGGGGATATAAATCGGGAATGATTGAGGAGGATAGCGAGCTCAACCTGTGGATTCATACGGTCAAAGAGATTCTTGAGAACCCCGAACCCAACGCGATCGACTTCCTCGATACGGTGAAGATGAATCTCTTCTCCAACGAGATATTTGTATGTACTCCCAAGGGGGAATTTAAGACTCTTCCTCAAGGAGCTACCGCCCTCGATTTTGCCTTTTCTCTTCACTCTGATGTGGGATATAACTGTATTGGTGCCAAAGTAAACCATAAATTGGTTCCGGTGAGTCATCGTCTTAATAGCGGAGATCAGATTGAGGTGCTCACCTCTAAATCTCAGTTGCCACGGCTCGAGTGGGAACATTTTGTCACTACGGCAAAGGCAAAGAATAAGCTTGCTCTCTATTTTAGAAAAGAGCGTAGGGTGCATATCAACAAAGGAGAACAAATGGCTGTGACGTTTCTTATCGACAACGGATTTGCTGATATCGAACTCGGACTCAACCGTCTTAATTCGCTTGTTGGGGGCAATAAATTAGACGATCTTTACTATAAGATCGCTACCGGAGAGATAGTCCTCACCGAATCGACAATCAAGAATCTTAAGGGTGTTGAGGAGAAGAAATGGATCAACTTCATTAAGAAACGGTTCTCCGGAAACGACAAGAAACAACCCGAAACGGGATCTGAGCTAACAAGTGAGGAGACTGAAGAGAAGGCCGAAAAGGAGAAAAAGAAGAAAGGCCCCTTTGTGCTTGAGGAAGAGGGATTGAATAAGTCGTATGTTCTTTCCGACTGTTGTCACCCGTTGCCGGGCGATGATGCATTGGGCTACGTCAACGATACGAAACGGATTTCTGTTCATATGCGTTCCTGTCAGGTTGCTATGCGCCTCAAAAGTGGCTTTGGAAACCAGATTATGTTAGTCTCTTGGGGAAACTTTGTCAAAAAACAGTTTGACGCGAATATTGAATTGAGAGGCATCGACGAGCCCGGGGTGTTGAATCAAATCTCTCGTGTTCTTTTTGATGATATGCACATTAATATTCAATCCATTCACATTGACACCAAAGACGGTATCTTTGATGGTGTTTTAGGGTTAAAAGTCAGCACCGTTGAGGATGTCAAGCG
>JBKEBB010000066.1:0-2088 GCA_047972845.1 Bacteroidales bacterium | reverse complement strand
AATGTCATCAAGAAATCTGTTTCTTGATAGTCAAACAGATCATTTTGAAAGAGTCCACTCTTCTCAGTGATAGGGACTGATAGCTTATTCCCATCTTTGCCGATTGAATAATATAATATGCCCCCCTCTTTTCTGATTGTAAAATGGGATCTATTTTTGGTAAATCGAATATGACCTACATATTTTCGATTTTTCAGTTCCCTCAAAAAATCAGTTTCCATCTTTTCATACAACTCCACCAACTCGCTGTCTGTAAGTAATCCATTATCTTCAAAAAGCCTCTTTGTTTGAAACTCTTCACTACCGGGAGTAAACTCAACAACGCTGTTACTCATTCCCAATTGGAACAGTATATTCTCTCCCATTGGTATAAACTGTACCGCTCTAAAACTGAGAAACGGCACCTGCTTCGGGAGGTACTCCTTGAGGCAATTTCCGGAAGTGTCCACTACTGCCAATGAATTCTCATTTTGTCCGGCCATTATCAGAATTCGATCCTCCTTGTAGCGAATGAATTTATTTACTACATACGAGAATTCGATGCTTCCTACATATTTCAGCGAATCAACATCATACCGCATAATCGATTTGAAGTCGCAAAGCCAAAGTTCTTTTCTTCCGTTTACATCATACACATCAAAATCCCCGATATAGCTGTATTCTCCCGGACCATTTCCCAGACGGTTCAGTTTGGATATAAATCGTCCTTCCGAATCGAATCTGCATATCCAGCGATCATTCGACAGAACGTAGTAATCCTTATCAAACTCAACAATCTTATTAATCGCTCCCAACAACGACTCTACAGTGGTCTCCAGTGGAATAACATCTACATGATTGCCCTCAATCTCGGATAGTTTTACGGTGGATGTTTGTGTGTGGCTGAATGGCGATGGAAACATCCCCTTGTTTTCCTTTGTGCTATTGCATGACAATTGAGTTACTATGACAATTGTCCAAAGGAGCTGTTTATTGATATATGAGTTCATCGGTTTGATTTGATTTTAAAGAAAAAGAGGACCCATTTGTCGTTTGAATCAGTTTTTTTAAGACATTCACCAATTCGGGGATTCGCGTTAGGCTGTTTGTCCACGTATTTCATAACACTCTCTTTTGTATACAAGGCGATCAGGTATTCATTGGAACTGCCTTGAATTTGTGTGTATGAAGAACTTTCTAACCCATCGTATAAAAAAGGAAAACGCGACACCTCGTGATTGTTTAGGTTCACGGAATAGAAGTTGGAGTCTTTCCCATGTAATTTGAAAAATATCTGATTCGAGGTCGATTTAAAATTGGAGATGTCAGTGATCTGTTTCTTAGAATGCATAATATCGGCATATTCTTTTTCCGAAAAACCCTTATCAGGAAATTTATCCTCCGAAAGAAAATCACCACCGGTATTAATTGATAGATAGGGACGAAAGGTTGTTCCGTCTATTGTGTTAGAGATGTAAACAGTCGATGAAAAGGGGGGCAACAAATATATTTCTCCACGGGCGTTGTTTCTCGAAAAGAGTGAGGAAGAGTACTTTTCATTCAGTTTTTTGTTTTCAAGTTTTCGAACAAACCGATTCTCCATTTCTCCCGTGGATTGGTTGTAAATTGAGATGTAGTTTGAAAACGACTTTTCCAATCTCCCATCGTATGCAAGGTAGCGATCACCACTCAGATGAACGAATGACACGGTCCTTCTCTCTAATTTCTTTTCTTCGATGAATTCACCATTTAACGTGAAGTACAGCAATCGGCTTAAACTACCATCTACAATCAGTAAAAGGTTTCGATCTTCGTCTATTAGAATATCCGTGGGTGTTTCCACTTTTCCTTTCGATCGATTGTCAATGCGTTTGATAAATTGTCCCGAATCCGAATAAACAAATACCGCGAAGTCGGACAATGAGTAGATATATATCCGGTTGCTGTAATGGATGATTTTGTCGCAGCTGATAAAGAACCCTTCTGGGTTATCTCCATCTAGCGAAAAAGAGGTGATATCATCCACCAAATCGTTAAACTCGATCTCATTTGCCTTGCGAATATCAATTTCGTTCAGGGATGTCTCTTCATTATTCATCCCACATCCCG
>JBKEBB010000064.1:0-12464 GCA_047972845.1 Bacteroidales bacterium | reverse complement strand
CCTCCATCGTGATCTACGTCTATCACATCGCCATTTTGATTTACAACTTCAACGAAAGAGAGTATCCCTTTTGAAATATATCCATCGTCGTTGGTAACTAATATGAGAGGTTTATCCATTTTAATAAAATATTTTATTGATAAATAAAAGTGCCGGCAGGCGCATTAAAGGAAATTACCGCGATGTTATTCATCGCATTCTGGACATTTAATAGATAAAATAACCCAAAACGCCTGCACAGACAATTATGAGAATCGGATGCCATTTAAGAAAGTAGCCTCCGATAAAAGAAACAATCATAATCACTATACTCCAAACATCCACGATATTGTTTTCGTTCATTAATGAGAGTGCCGCCGCGGCAATTAATCCCACAACCACAGGTCGGATACCTAAAAATGCACCCTGCACAAAATTGGTTTTCTTATATCGCTGCAAGATTTTATACGCCGAAATCATCAAAACAAACGAGGGTATGCTGATAGCAACAGTAGCAAGAATAGACCCAAACACACTACCGGTCGCCTCATAACCAACATAGGTAGCACTATTGATAACAATAGGGCCGGGGGTCATCTGAGAGATCGCGATTATATCTGTAAATTGAGAGGAGGTAATCCAACCGTATCGCTGTACCACTTCATATTCGATCAAAGATATAATAGCATACCCTCCTCCGAAACCAAAGAAACCAATTTTCAGATAGACCAGAAATAATTGCAAATAAACCATCTAATTCTTTTTATTCTGAAGATACAATATTCCACCTAAACCTCCTGCAATTACCAAATAAATAGGAGAAAGGCCTAACAACCAGATACACAAAGCCGCCGCAATAGTTATTACTGCATTGTACCGATTTATTTTCGACGCTTTGGCGGTGGTTAACATCGGGATGAAGATTAAAGATATCACAACCGGACGAATCCCTTTAAATATCGCGATAACAGTTTCATTATCTTGAAATCGAGTAAAGAATACGGCAATAGCTAATATAATAAAAAAAGAAGGAAGTGAACTTCCCAATGCCGCAGCCAGACTGCCTTTGAACCCTTTTATCCGGTAACCCACAAACACCGCTGTGTTAATCGCTATTACTCCGGGAAGGATCTGCACTAAAGTAATCGCATCCAAAAACTCCTCTTTATTAATCCATTTTCGATTATCGACAACTTCTCTTTCAATTAAAGGAATCATCGCCCACCCTCCTCCGATGGTAAAGGCTCCGATTCGAAGAAAGGTTTTGAATATTTGAAAGTAAATACTATTAGTCATTATCCTCCTCTTCGTCCTGTTTTTTCATTTCATACATATCTTGATACTCCTCCCAATCGGGATCTTTCTCGGCAAAAAGCTCGAGGGGAAAAAGTTCAAAAGAGGACAAGGCTTCGTTGAGGGTTTGAAAGAAGACAGCAGATGTACGGGTATAAAACACCCAACTCTTCTCTCCACCTCCAGTATAAACGGTGGTCATGATAGCCAACTTATTTTTCTCTACGGCACTACGAAGAGCCTCGTCCATGAGTTCCATCCGCTTGGCATCCTCCCTAACGCGCAGCCCAACCTCAACTGCTACGTACTTCCAACGACTTTCAACCCGATCGTTGAACTTTCCGGAACGCATAAAGGCATGCAAGTTATCACGACCAGTAATAATAACTAATTGTCCGTTCTCCGCTTCAGAAATTGCGGAAAACCATTCATCTGTTAATTTCATTCTTTTGCTAAATATTTTTGCCCCCAATAATACATCAGACAAACAGCGCCCAGAAATAAAAACGTGGGGTAAAATTCATTAAATAACTTGAGAGAAGACAGTTCACTGTAATAAACGAACTTATCAGAGTATCTGATTCCCATATCTATAAAGACGATCAGGAGGCATCCTCCACTTAAATACTGAAAATAGCGATAAAGCCTCTGTGACGAATATAATCCTAAAAAAACAACGCCATAGGCGAACAAGGCACATATGACAATAAGAATAATACTGTAGGCAAGAAAACTCCATCCTAATCCATAATCCACATGAAAGGATGATACAAAATAGACCGCTACATACGAAAAGGGAATTGTCAGTGACATTTGCCAAACAGAGCGAAAAGTAACGATCGACAAATAGATCATTGCCAATCCTATAATATAAAAGAGACTTAACGAGCTAAAAAGAACATCCAACAAGAAATACTGATCCAAGCCTTCGGTTCGAAGCGACAAAAATACCCCATCAAAATACATCGGATAGAGATAAATGGACGATACAGACAAGATCAGACCTACAAAAACCGCGCCTGTGGGATAGGACGAAACGTCATTATTACTTTTCACCTCCACCGATATTAACGAATGAATGGTATCCTTGAGTTTCCATGCCGCATACCCAAATGACCCTCCAATCAGTAAACTCATAGGGAACAACATCAATTCTATATCGATAGTACCGAGAAACAGAACTTTCTGATATATAAACATCCACAATCCACTGACAAAGACACCCAATACCCCTCCTATTAACCCAATTACCGCGAAATTCCGAACCACCCGAAACCTGGAAGTGGGAAGAATTCGTTTAAACCATAGCAACTGAAAGAGGGCAGCAAGAGCCAACGAGCACCATAGATTAATGTAGGGTTTGGTGAAAAGGTACGAGCTCAAACGATATACTGGCTCATGTGTGAGGGCTACTCCTAATATTATTCCTAAAAAACCAAGCAATAAAGCGAACATAAGTCGATGACGGGTAATTTGATTGTAAAAAAATCCCATTCCAACCATTGTTCCTACCAAGATTCCCCACGACCCACCTTTGAGGAGCATCAAAAGCAGAGCTAAGAAGCTTTTGTCATTATTAAACAACTCCAACGCTCGATTAAAGCTCATATCACCTCCTATTCCAAAGCTGGCTGCACTAACTAAAACCAGAATGGACGCGTTGGCCGCCGGCATTTTCAACAGAATCGCAATTACGATGGAGATCATCACCCCGGGAATCATTGCCCCAAAAGCACTACTCCCCACATGCCCATTGATAAACCAGCCCACAAGACCAGCAATAGCAGGGAGAAGAACAAACTGACACTTCTGATTCATCCGTCTATAATTATATTACCAACAGCCCGATGGAGTATGAAATATAACCCATCGTTGTAGATTGCTACAAAGTTACCAAATAGTCGCGAATCTACAGCAATATTTCACCTATAATTGATTCTCACCACACTAATTATAGATCAATTACAAGTCTGATTTGGAGAATATCAACCTGCAATAATAAAAAAGCGGGGAGAAGAATGATTAGTCAGATATTACAATGATCAGCCAGCAAAATAGAAATAGGGAATCTGAAAAAAGTCCATTATTTTTGTATCATCTAAAAACACCTCCACCATGAAACAAAAAACACTCCTCTTATTCCTATTTCCATTATTTATTCTGCACGGACAAACCCTCCCTCCAATTTTTCAGCACAATGAAGCCACTCAGCTTGATAGTCGGACAAGAGCATTTCTTCCTCCTACAAGAATTGTATGGAAATACGATGATGAAGGAAAACTGATAAAGGGAAAAGAAAATCTTTTGAAGCAAGGAAACGGACAGAGTGATCTGGCAAATCAAAATATTTGCACATTGAAAAGCACAGAAAACCAATTTCCTTCTCTATTACTGGATTTCGGAAAAGAGATTCACGGTGGATTGCAATTTGTGACAGGGATGTTTCCTGATCACAAACCGATACGAATCAGGGTTCGACTTGGGGAGTCAGTTTCTGAGGCCATGAGCAACATCAGCGAGAAGGGAAGTGCCACCAACGATCATGCCATGCGTGATTTTACGTTGGAGCTCCCCTGGTTAGGGGTGACAGAGATCGGAAATTCTGGGTTTAGGTTTGCTCGGATTGATCTGATTGATCCGAATAGAGAATTACAGCTAAAGGAGGTCAGAGCTATCTTTTCCTATCGAGACATTCCTTACTTGGGATCATTTCGCTGCAACGACGAGCGACTGAACCAAATTTGGAAAACCGGAGCTTACACCGTTCATCTTAACATGCAGGAATATCTTTGGGACGGAATTAAAAGAGATCGGCTGGTGTGGATCGGTGACATGCATCCGGAGGTTAGTACAATCAATGCCGTTTTTGGATACAATGATGTTGTACCAAAAAGCCTTGATCTGATACGTGATATAACTCCACTACCACAGTGGATGAACGGAATAGGGACCTACTCGATATGGTGGTTAATAATACACCGGGATTGGTATATGCAACATGGAAATCTATCCTACCTCAAAGAACAACATGATTATATCGCCCAGCTATGCCGTTTACTTATTACCAAAATACAACCGAATGGAAATGTCGATTACGGGACAAAAGGATTTCTCGACTGGCCTTCAAGTTCGAATCAAGAGGGTGTTGAAGCGGGTGTACACGCGTTAACCATTTGGGCAATGCAGGCTGGAAAAGAGATTGCCGGTTGGCTTGATGACTCTTCATTAAGATTGGAATGTGACCGTGCCGAAAAGCTCCTGCGCACATACACTCCAACACACAACGACTCGAAACAAGGAGCGGCTCTCATGTCTCTTGTCGGGCAACTCACTGCGGAACGGGCGGACAAAGAGGTTATTTCGGTTGGAGGAGCTAAAAACTTCTCCACCTTCTATGGCTTTTATATGCTCGAAGCAATGGCAAAAGCAAAAAACTATAATACTGCGATAGATGTGATAAAAACCTATTGGGGTGGCATGCTTGATTTAGGAGCCACCACTTTTTGGGAAGATTTCAACATGGAATGGATCCCCAATGCGGCACGAATTGATGAATTAGTCCCTCCAGGCAAAAAAGACATTCACGGCGATTATGGTGATTATTGCTATAAAGGATTCAGACATAGACTTTGTCAAGGATGGGCTTCCGGACCTACTACGTGGTTGAGTAGGCATGTGTTAGGCATCGAAGAATTAGAACCCGGATGTAAAACCATACGGATCACCCCCTCTCTCGGATCACTTCAATGGGCCGAAGGTAGCTATCCTACCCCATTGGGTATAATAAAAGTAAGGCATGATAAACAATCCGATGGGTCTATACGTTCTAAGATTGAGACTCCTAAAGGGGTAAAGATCATTCGAAAATAGGACTCCCTTACATATCAATTTCACAAACCAAGATAAAAATTACTAATTCAATTCCCATTATTGGGACCCAATTGTTATAAACATAGGCTCAGATCCAACAAAAAGTAGTACCTTTGCAAGTCAAAAAAATTTTAGAGTATAAATGAGACAACTGAAAATTACCAAATCGATCACCAATCGAGAAAGTGCTTCGTTAGATAAATATTTGCAGGAGATTGGGAGGGAAGACCTTATTACTGTGGAGGAAGAGGTTGATTTAGCTCAACGTATCCGCCGCGGTGACCGCTTAGCACTCGAAAAATTAACTCGAGCTAATCTTCGTTTTGTTGTTTCTGTTGCGAAACAGTACCAAAACCAAGGATTGAGTCTGCCTGACCTTATTAATGAGGGAAACCTCGGATTGATCAAGGCAGCCGAAAAGTTTGATGAAACACGTGGTTTCAAATTTATCTCATACGCCGTTTGGTGGATTCGTCAATCTATTCTTCAGGCATTGGCCGAGCAGTCGCGTATTGTTCGCCTTCCTTTGAATCAGGTAGGTTCGTTGAATAAAATAACCAAAGCATTGTCTCGCTTTGAACAGGAGCATGAGCGCCGTCCTTCACCTGAAGAGTTGGCAGAAGAGCTTGACATTCCAGTTGATAAAATCTCAGATACACTAAAAGTATCCGGACGCCACATCTCTGTGGATGCTCCATTTGTGGAAGGAGAAGACAATAGCCTACTCGACGTTCTCATTAACGACGACTCTCCTATTGCCGACCGAGCATTAATCAACGAATCGTTATCCAAAGAGATTGAACGCTCCCTTTCAACTCTCACCGAGCGTGAAAGCGAGATTATCAAACTTTTCTTCGGCATTGGATGCCAAGAGATGACATTGGAAGAGATAGGCGATCGCTTTGGCTTAACCCGTGAGCGTGTACGTCAGATTAAAGAGAAGGCCATCCGTCGCCTTCGCACAAGTTCAAAAAGTAAACTACTCAAATCTTATTTGGGATAATAAGAAACGAACATACATAAAAGCTGTTGCCATATCATGTGCCAACAGCTTTTTTATTCTCCCAACCTCTCACATGAAACTTCCACACGAATTTATAGCACAAATCCGGGAGCTTCTCGGAAGTGATCATGAAATCTTTCTTAATGCCCTCGAAAAAGAGAGCGAAACCAGTGTACGCCTCAATCCAGCGAAACAACATCCCCCCCTCTCTCTCTCCTCTGTTGAATGGTGCGAAATGGGACATTATACTCCCCAACGTCCGGACTTCACATTCGACCCTCTTTTTCATGCAGGATGCTATTATGTACAGGAAGCCTCTTCGATGTTTCTGTCGCAAATCTTACGACAATATGCCGGCGATACCCCTGTCAGATATCTTGATCTATGTGCCGCCCCAGGAGGAAAAACCACACTGGCATTGTCGCTTCTACCAAAGGGGAGTTTTATTGTGGCAAACGAACCCATCCGCCAAAGAGCGAATATACTGGCTGAAAATATAATTAAATGGGGGTACCCCAACGTGGCAATCACCAATAATTTTCCGAATGACTTTTCTTCATTCGATTGCTGCTTTGACATCATTCTGACTGATGTGCCCTGCTCAGGCGAGGGGATGTTTAGAAAAGATAGGGGAGCAATCGAAGAATGGTCTCCTGCGAACGTCAAATTATGTGCATCAAGACAACACGACATTATTAACGCGGCATGGGAATTGCTTCGTGAAGGAGGAGTGCTTATCTACAGCACCTGCACGTACAACACGATTGAAAATGAAGATATCATTCACTATCTGATAAATGAGAAAGAGGGAGAACCATTAGCTGTTGAAACAGACGAAAAATGGGAGATAACCGGCGCGCTAAAGGGAGATATTCCGGTGTATCGCTTTCTGCCTCACAAAACGAAAGGGGAAGGGCTTTTTATGGCTGCCATTCGAAAACCATTTCAGAGTGAGTACCCCAAAAGAAGAGATCCAAAACCTAAATCAAAAAGCAAAACACAACAGACCAAAGTCGTTCCTTTTACATCCTGTGACTACTTACTAAACTCTGATCATTACGAATTCGTATGTCAGCCCGAACAAGTAAACGCGATCAGCCATAATCATATCGATTTTTTGCGTGCCCTATCCGACAAACTTCGTATTGTTCACAACGGAATAGAAGTAGCACTTCTCAAAGGGAAAGAGTGGATTCCCTCACCATATCTCGCAATGTCGATTGAACTCAACAGAGACAAATTCACAACAATAGATCTTGATATCAAAACAGCCATCTCATTTCTTCGCTGCGAAGCCCTTACCCTACCTCAAGATGTATCGAAAGGAATTGTGCTGATCACCTATAAAAACACGCCACTCGGCTGGGTTAAGAATATTGGTAATCGTGCCAACAATCTATATCCAGCCGAGTGGCGTATTCGTTCGGGATATACTCCGGAATCAATTAAGTGTTTATCCGATCTGACTGATCCTGCGTAAATGATCTTCGTCGATAATTTTTATTCGGCGACCATCTACAGCAATAATCCTTTCGTTTACAAAAATACTTAAGGTACGTATAGCATTCGAAGTAGTCATATTAGACAAATTAGCCAAATCTTCCCTGGAGAGATAAATATTGATGGTTACACCATCTTCTTCCATTCCATACTTCTCAATAAGCAGAACCAGTGCTTCCGCCAAACGACCACGAATGTGCTTTTGGGTCAGATTAACCGTTCGGCAATCCGACTCTCCCAAATCAACTGCCAGCTCTTTGATAAAAAACATACCCAACTGATTGTTCGTTGTCAAAAGCTGAACTATTACAGGAAGAGGAATACAAGCAATGGTTGTACTCTCAACAGCTGCAGCATTGGTCACATACTCCTCACCTGCAAAATAGGCACGGTAACCAAAATACTGCATAGGTTTCATCATCCGCATGATTTGTGTTCGACCACCCACACCATCTTTATAAATCTTCACCTTTCCTTTCAACACACACAAAAGATTACGAGACGATTCACCATGTCGATAGATTAGCTCGTTCTTTTTATAATGAACTATTCGATAGTTCTGAACGATCAATTGCTGCTCTTCCTCTGTCAAAATTTCCCAGATACCTACTAGTTGTCTGAGCATCTCGATATCAGATTCATTCTTTTTCATAAATGGCTCAATGCTAAAAAACATGGTTAGAAAGCACAAAAATAGCACATTTTGAGTAACAAACCTACCTTAACTCAGCTTTTCCTATTTTTTGCAACTAAATTACACGTAAATAGAATTAAAAAATCAACTTATTTCTTTCGCGAAATAGAGAACGTATAGAATCGTTAATCACTCTCAAATTCTATGAAGCATCGTTCAAAATTGATTTGACAAATAATGAAAAGCACCATCTGATTTTTTTCTATCAAGAGTGATCAATACATATCATAATCTCACAATCAAATATTCATTGTAGAATTACATATTGGAAATAAATCAGTCACATTACCTCCCTCATAGTACAAAAATGAAGTAGATTGAACGATATAAATCAAACATATAGAACATCTCAATTGTTTCATTTATTTCGTAAGAAACGTCTGCAGAATAGATACAATAAGGATTTAGATAGAAAACAACTCTTTTTCATTTTGGAAAACATTTTACCATTAATAAATTCATAATATATTGATAATAAGAATATAGAATTTTTTTTCGGAAAACTTTTCAATTTATATAACAACACAAATGAAATTGTTTTATACATTTGCATAGCAAACAAGAAACTACAAATACAATCAAAATAATTATACGCAACCATGGAACAGACAGTTGAATCTTACAACTATGACGACGCGGTTAAAGCATCGCTGGAATATTTCGGCTATGATGAGCTTGCCGCAAAAGTTTTTGTGAGCAAATACGCATTGAAAGACTCCTACGGGAATATCTACGAAAGAACCCCTCAAGACATGCACCATCGCATTGCTAGAGAGATTGCCAGAATTGAAGAAAAATATCCTAATCCACTACCAGAAAAGGAGATTTTCCAACTTTTCGATCGATTCAAATATATCATTCCCCAAGGCGGGCCAATGACCGGTATCGGAAACGGCCAACAGGTTGCTTCATTATCAAACTGTTTTGTTGTTGGTATTGAAGGGGAGGCTGACTCTTACGGCGCGATCATTAAAATCGATGAAGAGCAGGTGCAACTCATGAAAAGAAGAGGAGGTGTTGGACATGATTTATCACATATCCGACCTAAAGGCTCGCCCGTTAAAAACTCTGCACTCACTTCAACCGGATTGGTGCCTTTTATGGAACGATATTCCAACTCGACCCGAGAGGTCGCTCAAGATGGACGCCGCGGTGCATTGATGTTGAGTGTTTCAATCAACCATCCTGATTCCGAATCATTCATTGATGCAAAGATGTCGGAAGGTAAAGTGACAGGTGCCAATGTATCTGTAAAACTAAGCGATGAGTTTATGAACGCGGTGATCAAAGGAGAACCGTTTATCCAGAAATACCCAGTTTTCTCTGAAAACCCAACCTACACCAAAGGGATTGACGCGAGTAAACTATGGCAAAAGATTGTACACAACGCATGGAAATCGGCTGAACCGGGTGTTCTTTTCTGGGATACGATCATCAAGGAATCGATCCCCGATTGTTATGCTGATTTAGGATACGGAACCGTATCAACCAATCCATGTGGTGAAATCCCTCTTTGTCCATATGACAGCTGCCGACTCATCGCGATCAACTTATATTCTTACGTGGTAGATCCTTTTACTCCTCAAGCTCGTTTCGATTTCGATCTATTCAAAAAACATGTCGGACTCGCTCAACGAATTATGGATGATATTATTGATCTTGAGATGGAAAAGATCGATCTTATTTGTAATAAAATCCAATCTGACCCAGAGAATATGGACATCAAGCGTACCGAACTTGAATTGTGGGAAAAGATTCGAACCAAGACCTTAAAAGGCCGTCGTACCGGTGTGGGAAGCACCGCTGAAGGCGATATGCTTGCGGCGATGGGACTCCGCTACGGAACCGAAGAGGCGACCAACTTCTCCGAAGAAATTCATAAAACGTTATGTCTTGCAGCCTATCGCTCGTCTGTAGATATGGCTCAGGAACGTGGTGCATTTGAAATCTACGATACCGAAAGAGAGATAAACAATCCAATGATTCAACGAATCGCCCAGGCTGACCCTCAACTTTATGAAGACATGAAGAAATTCGGGCGTCGAAATATCGCTTGTTTGACCATTGCTCCCACCGGAACCACCAGTTTGATGACACAAACCACATCGGGCATCGAACCTGTATTTTTACCCGTTTACAAGCGTCGTCGCAAAGTCAATCCTAACGATCTCGATACTCGCGTTGATTTTACAGACAGCCTTGGAGACGCATTTGAAGAGTACATCGTTTTCCACCATAAATTTGTCACCTGGATGGAAAAGAACGGCCACTCGACAACAAAAAAATACACCCAAGAAGAGATTGATAACCTTATTGCCCTTTCACCCTACTACAAAGCCACTTCGAATGACGTGGACTGGATGCAGAAGGTGAAGATGCAGGGAAAGGTTCAGAAATGGGTTGATCACTCCATTAGCGTTACCATCAACCTCCCGAATGATGTGTCTGAAGAGCTAGTAAACAAACTCTATATTGAAGCATGGAAATGCGGATGCAAAGGATGTACGGTCTATCGCGACGGGTCTCGTTCAGGGGTATTGATCTCTGCCGAAAGCAAGAAAGAAGAGAAGAAAGAAGAGAGCGATCTATTTAACAACCGTCCCACTCCGTGTGCCAAAGTGCGTCCAAAAGAGCTGGAGGCCGATGTTGTTCGTTTCCAAAACAACAAAGAAAAATGGATTGCTTTTGTAGGTCTGTGCAACGGATTACCCTACGAGGTCTTCACTGGTATTGCAGATGACGATGACGGACTGTTCCTTCCTAAAAACGTAAACCATGGTAAGATCATCAAGAACTATACCAACGGCATTAAGCATTACGACTTCCAATATGAAAACAAGCGGGGATATAAGACAACCATCGAAGGATTATCAGAAAAGTTTAATCCCGAATTCTGGAACTATGCCAAACTAATCTCGGGCGTTTTGCGCTACGGAATGCCTATCGATCAAGTACTCAAACTTGTTGACGGTCTCGAACTAAACAATGAGTCTATCAATACTTGGAAAAACGGTGTTCAGCGCGCCCTGAAAAAGTATGTAGTAGAAGGCACCGAAGTAAAAGGAAAATGTTCGGTTTGCGGACAAGCTACTTTAGTCTATTCAGAAGGCTGTATGAAATGCACCAACTGCGGAGACTCGAAGTGTGGCGGATAGCCCCGCAAGACTAAAAAAGCAAATCCGGATTTCTAAATTAGAGATCCGGATTTATTTCTTTTACTACTCCCAAAAGTTGAGGAATGATCGGAATGACGTCTCCATTTGTGACAACAAAATCACATTCATCCCTTTTAAGATCGTCGGACATTTGATTCCCGATTCGTTCAAGCACCTGTTCTCTTTTAAGACCGCTTCTCTTTATGACCCGATCAATTCGTTCCTCCAAAGGGGCCGTGACCAAAAGAGTCTTATCCATAAGTCGGTTCATGCCGCATTCAAAAAGGATGGCAGACTCGCATGCTACCACCGGACTATCGCAATGCACTTCACACCATCGATCAAAACAATCAAAGACGGCCGGATGAACAATCGAGTTCACCTTTTCCACCATTTTTTTATCAGCAAAGATACGTTCAGCAACGTATTGTCTATCCAACACTCCGGAGCGATACGCCTCATTTCCTAATAGATTGACCAAACCAACCCGAAGACTCTCCGAATTATCCATGAGCTCCTTCGCCATCGCGTCAGAATTGAACACAGGAATTGAAAACAACGAAAGAAATTCACAAACGATACTCTTTCCGCTTCCGATACCTCCGGTTACTCCAAGCTTAATCATAGGTATATACCTCTTCAAAAACAAATTCGACACTATCGGGTTCAATTCTCACATTTGATACATATTCGGGGGCACGTTCTATGTAAACAGGAATGGTCTGTGCGGTTGGGTGATCAGCTAAATAACGGGAATCCACGGATAGAATAAACGATGTATCAGTTACATTTGAGAACTTACTCAATCCAACAAAAAAACTGATTTTGACCTGAGGAGGAAAAGTACGTAACCTCAATTCACGCGGCACATTTCTTCCAATCACAGGCAAAACAAGCGACTTCTCGGTAAACTCCTCAACAGGAATAAACACATTCACTTCATCAATCTCAAATTTGACCCCTTTGATTG
>JBKEBB010000055.1:0-10383 GCA_047972845.1 Bacteroidales bacterium | reverse complement strand
GGGTCTTGACCATGGCGCTCCCTATTATTGTGTTTGATGGATCAAAGGTACCATATTTTCGTTTCCATACACCAAGAGTTCCGCTACCTTGAATCCCGTATTTGCGCATCGCACAATTATAACTGATCGATCCGCTTTCCAATTCCTTGACCACCGCCAGTTTTAAACTTAATGGATAATCCCTCTGACTGCGCCTGATATACAGGCTCTTACAATTTACTTCCATAACTTACCTTCTTTTGTGTAACGCTATTTCAGGACGGGACAAAGGTGGCACTTCAGCATCCGGCTGTCAAAGCAACCTCTTTTGTGGCCGGATTTGATATGATGAGTCAGGGAGAAAACTCTTCGGCAGGCTGTGTATTTATCTGTCTGAAAGAAGTTGGTGATCGCCCGGGCAAGAAGAATATCTATGAGGTGATGGCTGAAATCGACGGTCAGCTTGCGGGAGTGGTGAATGAAGGTGTTTTCTTCTCTTCAAAACCATCCTCGGTGCCGGGATTTGACGGTGTAGGGGGAGTCAATTTGGTGATGCTCGACCCTTCGGCAGGAAGCCTTAGCGACTTCAAAGCGGCTACGGATGCTTTCATGGCACGACTGGCATCGCATCCCTATTACGGTGGACACTTCATGGCATTTAAGACTGATTTTCCCCGTTTCAGAATGGAGATTGACCATGAGAAGGCGAAATTGGCGAATGTGAGAATAGACCGTATCGGATTGGTGCTTCAAGCGAACTTAGGTAGTTTGCAGGCAGGAGACTTCCCTTTGTATGGCAAAAGTTATCGAATTGTGATACAGAGCAGCGCGGAACAGCGGAAGACGGTTGAGGCGCTCAATAGTCTGTATGTGCAATCGGATGACGGAAAGAGCCATCCACTTCGTTCGTTTGTACGGTTTGTGCCGGATGAAGGACCTGCTACTATCACGCGCTTTAATATGTACAACGCGATATCTGTCGGATTGTATCCGGCGCCCGGAGTTAGTACCAATCAATTGATGTCCTTGATTGCCGAAGAGGCGGAGGCTCATCTGCCGAGTCCATATGACTATAGTTGGTCGTGCATCAGTAGAGAGGAGCAACGTTCCGAAAGTGCCACTATTTTGATCTTTGTACTTAGTTTCGCCTTGGTATATCTGATTTTGGCCGGCTTGTATGAAAGTTTCCTTATTCCGGTAGTTATTCTGCTTTCAGTCCCGACGGCTCTTGTAGGAGTTTTACTGGGTGTGAATGCTATGGGATTGGACAATAATATCTTTGTTCAGATCGCTATGATGATGTTGATCGGCTTGGTAGCTAAGAATGCCATTTTGATTGTTGAACATGCGCTCCATCTTCGAAGAAGAGGACTTTCGCCTTCACACGCGGCCGTATTGGCGGCACGGTCGAGGATGAGACCTGTGTTGATGACCTCTATAGCCACCTTGCTGGGAGTAACTCCTATGTTGTTTGTTGTTGGGCCTTCGGGATTTGGAAACTTCTCGATCGGATTGTCGGTGGTGTGTGGACTTTTGACCGGAATTGTAGGCAGCCTTATCCTTACCCCTGTGTTGTTTGTGGGTGTAAGCAAGCTGTTGAAATAGTCTATAAATGGTAGCGCTCATAGACTCGGAAGTGTCGTGTGAGCGTTACACCCTTTTTGAATCTTCATAAATGAATTATATTGTATGAATCATACAGATGCAATTATACGTAATACGAAACTACTGTTTGTAGTAGTCATTACCTGCTCATTGATGTTTGTCTCCTGTGGGGTGCCAAAACCGATAGGACCCAAGGTGGTTGATACACCTTCCTCTTTTGCGCACGCAGGATTGATAGATACGGCTTCACTGGGAGACATCGATTGGTGCTCTTTCTTTACTGAACCTGCCCTGCAAGAACTTGTTAATATCGCTTTGGAATCCAACTTTGACATCCGAATGGCGATTACGAACTGCGAAATGGCTCAGCAGACACTTAAAACAATCCGTCTCTCTTGGTTACCGGATGTGAATGTGGGTGGATATGCTTCGTCGGATAAAGGGAATCCCAATCGTTTTTCTGTGGGAGGAAACTTTCAGTGGGAAGCCGATCTATGGGCTAAGACAAAGGATCGTGTGAGAGGAGCGCATGCGGGAGTTCAACTATCGCGAGAGGAACTTAACGTGGTTCGTACCGCTGTTGTCGCGCAAACGGCTTCATTGTTCTATACCCTTCATTGGTTGGATAGACAACTTGTGTTGTTTGATCAACAAATCGCGTTGAACGATAGTTTGGTTTCAATGCAACAAACACTCTTTCGCATTGGGAAGGCTCCTTCGACTACCGTAAACCAATTGATAGCCCAAGAGAAGAGTTTAGATATAGCGCGGAGCAATACTGATAAATTAAAGGAGAACGCGCTTCATGCCCTTACGGCACTTCTCGGAAAAACTCAGTTGGAGTGGGTTCCCAAGCGCGATCTGGAACCATTGGTTGTTTCTGGTATTGCTATTGGTGTGCCCGCCAACTTACTCTCTAATCGGCCTGACCTTCGTGCTGCTGAGCAGAACCTACAGATTGCTAATGCGGAGTTGAATATAGCGCGTAAGAATTTCTATCCTTCGATTACTATTACAGGATCGGGCGGATGGAGTGCTGAGACGATCTCTTCGTTGTTTACTAGAGGAGTTTTCGGCGTGGTGGATGGTACCCTTGCGCAACCCCTGTTCAATAGACGCCGTATAAAGGGTCAGTATGAACAGGCGAAAATACGTAAGACCCAAGCTGAAATTGAGTTTGAACGTCGCTTTGTGGAGGCTTTCGCTGAAGTGGACGACGCGCTCCTTTCAGCGGCCCGGATTCGTGAGCAACGCGAATTGTCGTGCCAACGTTTGCAGGCGCTGGATCAAGCGTTGAATGACGGACGGATTCTTTATTATTCGGGGCGAATAACCTATATTGAACTTCTTTCCTTGCAACGGGATAACCTCGATACACAGCTTGCCTGTGTTGAGTTGGATAAAGAGTATCAACTTTCCTTGATTGAACTGTATAGAGCCTTAGGGGGAGGTTGGGAGTGATTGTAGAAATGTTGTATGGAGAGTGTGTTATTGACTCGTCCTTTTTTTCAAACTAAATGAATCCTATGTTAGGAATCATTTTTTGAATGGATACGTAATCAGTTTTGACCTCTTCGACATATGAACCAATATCGATCATAGCCTTATTCAGATTTGGTAATGATGCCAAAAATGGTTGGTGAGTAATCCTCTGATCTGCCATTTGTAGCCGGATTCAACTCGAGTAATTGAATCCGGTTATTTTTATCTTGGTATGATATGTCTTTTCTGATATTACTCATTATTATATCCAGCTGCTAAGGTAAGTTGTAGGTTCTGTAGCGGAAGGCTGCTAGTATGGGAGGTATGGCTATACCGCGTTTAGATCGTTATCTTTGACTATTTCTGAGAGTTTCAGGGTCCTTTATGGTGCATGGTCAGTTGATTAATTCAGACGGAAGATAATCGCCTTTGTGCGTATTTCTGATTTGTTTTGTTAGCTTATCAGTGAGCATAAAAAAAGAGGTGTGTTGGAAGTCCAACACACCTCTTTTCTGTTAATACGATTTTGCTACTGACGTTGTATAGCTGAATAGCTAATTTTCAACGCTTGTGCATTACGCAATGCTTGTTTCATGTCAGAGATGATACCCATCTTAGTTTCTCTGTCCGCTTTAATAGAGACAGTCATAAATGGAGCATCTTCCTCTTTCATAGCCGCACGTTCTGAGGCAATGTAGTTTTCGATCTCTTGTACTTCAGATATCTTACCGTTCATTTGAAGGCGAGACTCCGAACCGAACTGAGCTCTGTTCTCTTGAGTTGGTTTTCCAACATAGATAAAAGTAACTAATGACTTTTTCTCCAGTTTTTGCAACTCAGTAGCTTGAGGTACTTTGAACTGAACCTTCAGAGTGTCTTCACGCATAGTTGTTGTGATCATGAAGAAGAACAACAGCGTAAAGATAAGGTCGGGCAATGAAGAGGTATTGAGCGCGGGCATTTCGCGCTTACCGGCTTTGTTAAACTTTCCCATTACTTTTTCTTGTATTCTTTAGGTTCTGCTTCAGAGATATTCATTGGGTAAATTGTAGAGATCGCGTCTTTTTGCTCTTCAGCAAGCTCTGCGTATAGTTTTCCCCATTTCTCTTTAGCTAATTCATTTCTTAACTCACTGTACGCAGCCATCAACTCATTTGTGACAGCAATGTACGCCTGATACTCAGTATTGACCTCATTTTGCAATGAAATTACGCCCTTGGTTGAACACATTACTTTTCCGAAGAAAGGAACATCCTTTTCTACTTTTTCGGGTAGATTGGTGTCATTATACGGATTTTGAATGAATTCTTTTGCTTTGTTTTTAAGATTCTTCATATCCATGATTTCACCTGCTACCATTAATTGGTTATTGGCGTTTACAAGGACAGTTAGAATATTTCTATGCTTAATCTCAACATCTTTTTGTAGCTCTTTAGGAACAGGAGGAGGTAAGCGTCTAGCCAAACCTTTATCAGTGTCCATAGAGGTTGTTACCAAAAAGAAGATAAGCAACAAGAACGCAATATCAGCACTCGAACTTGAGTTTACTTCAGGTAATTTTCTTTTCTTTCTAGCCATTATTGCACTTGTATTAAACCGTTGTAGGTTAGGATTATTTTTTAACTACCTTTAATGTCCCGAAGACAACAACACTACCGATTGCACAAGCCAATATGAAATACGCGGAGAAGAGGAGCATATCTGTCCACTTTAACCAGAAGTATACATTGTCCTTTCCGTCATATCCAGGGATAGTTAGCGTTTCCCCACTTCCCAGACTCCAGCAGATAAAGAACATCGCAATAACGCCAACCAAACCAGCAAGTGATTTAACAGCATCCATTGGGCGATCTTTCAACTCTTTTGTAAAATGAACGAGAGCGAATCCCAAAGTTGACAAGACGCCAACTCCCAAGACGATATATCCCCAATTCAACAGCAAGTCGGTATATGTAGGCTT
The DNA here is from genome assembly GCA_047972845.1 of Bacteroidales bacterium. Classification (GTDB taxonomy): domain Bacteria; phylum Bacteroidota; class Bacteroidia; order Bacteroidales; family JBKEBB01; genus JBKEBB01. The sequence goes on along the minus strand of JBKEBB010000055.1, from coordinate 5,357 downwards.
CCACAACTCTGGAGCCAAATTTAGTTCAGGCATTTCTGACGATCCACCGAGAAAGAAAACAGCAAGCACTGCTACTGTTCCCAGCAGTAATCCCCAGAGAAATATCGCTGATATTTTACTATTATTCATGATAAACAGGGATTAAAAATTATTTCTTGAACTTAAGGTTGTACTCAATTACTAGGTCAAGCAAAGAGATTGAAGCATCTTCCATGTCATTCATGATAGATTCAACTTTTGCCAATAAGTAGTTGTAGAACAATTGAAGGATCAATGCAACGATCAAACCACCTACGGTTGTGATCAAAGCCACTTTCATACCACCGGCAACAACTGTAGGAGAAATGTCACCTACTTGTTGGATTTTGTCGAATGCTTCAACCATACCGATTACAGTACCCAAGAATCCGAGTGAAGGAGCCATCGCGATAAACAATGTGATCCATGAAAGGTTTTTCTCAAGCAGACCAGCGCGAACACCACCGTAAGCGATTACAGTTTTTTCTACTACGTCAATACCGTGATCTAGACGGGTAAGACCTTGATAGAAGATTGAAGCGATAGGGCCACGTGTGTCACGGCATACTGTTTTTGCGCCTTCAACATCACCTTTTGCCAATGCCTCTTCAACCTTTTTCAGCAACTTATCTTTGTTTACTTCAGAAAGGTTTAGATAAATAATTCTCTCAACGCAAAACGCCATACCCATTACAAGAGCCATAGCAACGAAACTCATAAAGAAGGCAGAACCTTCGATGAATTTTACTTTCAACGCCTTATGGATACCAACCTCTTCGGCATTTTCAGTTTGTGGTGCAGCAGCTTCTTCTTGAGCTACGATTACAGGAGCAGCCCCCATTACAAGGAAAGCCACCAACGCTAAAATAGCAAAAAACTTTTTCATTGTGTGATTAATTAATTAAGTTGTAGATAATCTTTATGTTAAATCATTTGTTTCATTAAAATCCAATCGTTCAATGCGGAGAAAGCGGGATTCGAACCCGCGATACACTTTTGGTGTATACACGCTTTCCAGGCGTGCCTCTTCAACCACTCGAGCATCCCTCCATTTATGTCATGGCATTAAGGCTCCCGTAGGGGTTTTTTTATAGGGTTCGCCTCACAGATTACGCCACAAATGTAAATAAATTTCTCTGTTTGATCCATTCTTATTCTCTAGATTCTCTTATTGCACCGCGGTATTAGTTTTTTTTAAAGATTGCACGGCTCAAATAGTGTTTTTGAACAGCGTAATAGAGTTATTATAAAGTTGCTCCGTCATCGCTTTTTGACTTACTCCATACACTTCGCTCAGCTTTTCTATAATGTAGGAGAGGTAGGAAGGCTCATTTCGTTTCCCTCGTTTGGGAACCGGCGATAAATAGGGAGCATCCGTTTCTACTACAATTCTTTCTATCGGAACATTCTTAAGAACCTGTGGTAATGTCGCGTTTTTGTAGGTCAATGGTCCTCCTATTCCTAGATAGATGTTTGGATAGACCATCAGCTCTGTAGCGATCTCTTCAGATCCTGAGAAGCAGTGGAATACTCCACTTATCTCCCTATTCCCAAACTCCTTGATGCATCGGAGAGCAACGTGCCAACCATTTCTAACATGGATGGCTACAGGCAACTCTAATTCTTTTGCCCATTTTAATTGGGTCATGAACGCATCAATCTGTTCGTTTAAATAGGTTTTGTCCCAGTAAAGGTCGATTCCAATCTCACCAATCGCGCAATACTTTCTCTTCCCAAGTTCATTTTCGATTACAGCAAGCACCTCTTTATAGTCAGCGTCTATTGATGTAGGATGAACTCCCATCATAGGATAACAATAGTCCGGATAGGTATCGGCTACCTTTTTTATTGCTTCCAGAGAATCCGTATCAATGTTTGGCATGAGTATTTTAGTGATTCCTGCTTCGCGTGAACGAATAATCATCTCGTCTCTATCAACATCAAACTCCTCTACATATATGTGCGCATGCGAATCTATAATACACATTTCCCTATACGTCTCTATCCATCAGCGAGGCGGCTACCTCTCTGAGTAGTTCTTTTTTTGACTGTTCAACCGAAATCTTTTCAAGGTCGGATAGCGCGTTACGATAGTATTCTTTCATCTTCTCTTCGCAAAGGTCTTTCACTCCGATCTGATTGTAGATTTCCGTCACAGCCGCGATCTTTTCTTCCGCTCTTGTCGGTTCTTCTTTGGCAATCCATCTCTCGAGTTGAGTCAGTTGTGATCCGTTAGCTCGTTCCAACGCACTGATCATAAGATAGGTTTTCTTGTTGGAGGTAATGTCTCCACCAATGTTTTTACCAAACACTGCCGGATTTCCATATACGTCCAACAGATCATCTTTCAATTGAAAGGCGAGTCCTATATTTTGTCCGAACGAATACAACTTATCTGCATCTTTTTCCGATGCCCCTCCAAGTATTGCCCCAATTTTAAGAGACGCAGCGATGAGTACAGCCGTTTTCAGTCGAATCATATTCAGATATTCCTCGGCAGTGACTTTATCACGTGTTTCATAATCCATATCCAACTGCTGTCCTTCGCACACTTCCATTGCTGTTTTGCTGAATGTATCAAGCAATGGTTTCAAATATTCGATAGGAGACTGACACATTAGTTGGTAGGCGAGAATTTGCATCGCATCGCCCGAAAGGATTGCCGTGTTGTTGTTCCAAATGTTGTGAACAGTCGGTTTCCCTCTTCGCATGTCGGCTTTATCCATGATATCGTCATGGAGTAGCGTGAAGTTGTGAAATACCTCAATACCTAAAGCGGCGTTCATGGCCGTGGCTACTTCTTCCGAATATAAGTTATAGGCCATCAGACAGAGAACCGGGCGAAGACGCTTTCCTCCTAATGAGAGTTCATAGTTGATCGGCTCGTATAACCCTTTCGGATCACCCGAGAGAGGCAACGTCTGAAGCTCTTTTTTAAGTTTTGATAAAAGCTGATCGTAGGTAAACATCGTCAGTTATACAATGTAGTGAATGTTTAATACCCTATCTGCAATAATACTTGAATTTATAGGGATTGAATTCCGATTGATAGTACTTTTCATACTCACTCAATCAATTTTGGTCAGAGCTAATCTTTAATCAATGAAGGGCTGCTTAAAGAGCAGCCCTTCATTAATTCTATGGATTATAAAGTCATTACTGAAGTCTGAACATAACAGGTACAATGTAGAATACACGTACCGGTTTTCCACGTTGCATACCCGGTGTGAAAGCCGGAAGCTGCGAGAGAACGCGAATAGCTTCTTTGTCCAACGAAGGGTCAACGCTACGGATTACTTCAACATTTCCCACTTTACCGTCTTTGTTTACAACGAATTTACAAACAACGCGACCCTGAATACCGTTTTCAGCGGCAACAACAGGATATTTAACGTTCTTACTAATCCACGCTAACAATGCGGCCTCTCCACCCGGGAATTCGGGTTTCTTCTCAACGATGGTGAAGATCTGGTTTTCAGCAGGGTCTTCTTCTTCAACGGCGGGAGGAGTGAAAACTACTACTTGTTGGGCCTTTTTAGAGTTGTCTTCTGTTGAGATGATTTCCACATCCTTTACATCCTTGCTGTCGTCCACAATCGTCAACTCTTCAATAGCTGCCGGCGGTGGAGGCGGTGGTGGGGGTGGAACGTCGGGCTGCGTTGTGACGGGAACAATCTCCTCTTCGAACGTCGCATCGGAAACACCGGCATTATCATACTTGGTCACGTCCTTTGTCGCCCACTCGAAACCAACAAAGATTACAGCAAGCACCAACACGCAACCCATCAGGAAGAACATTTGCTTCTTGTCCTCCAAGTCGGCTTTAGGCGATTTTTTAATTTCCATTACTAAGGTGTTTATGATATTAATTGAATATACTCGAGCAACAAAAGTAGTGTTTTTTTTGTATGTTCGATTTCAAAACTGCTTTTTTTTGAAAAAAATCAGGGAAAGGATGTTTTATAAGCATCTTTTATGAGTTATTTCTCCGAAAATGTTCATTCTATATGCACATATAATTACACTTTAAGCTCCCATCCGGGTTCGTAACTTCTACTCCAAAGGTTGTTTGCTTCGGGATCATTTAGGATGTGTCCGTTGGTAGGATCAATCAGAAGTCGGCGTCCTGTTCGCCAAGCGATATTTCCTAATTGAACCAGCAGGGTGCTTTTATGAAGCTCTTCGATGTCGGCAGTAGGACGTGTATGGTTGCGGATGGATTCCAAAAAGTTGATGATGTGTTTCTCATCCATTCCGGCGTTCGGACTGGCCAAATTACGACCATCCACCACTACGTCGTTCATTCCCGCCTGCTTGATGAGCTTGTTCTTTAGATCGAATATCTTGTAATCATTGCCTCCGGTTTCCATGGCTCCTCCTTCTCCATAGAATATCACTCCTCGGTCTTTTCCTTCCGTATCGCGTCCGTTGCAACTACGACCTTCCCAACTTACCAGACAGTCATTTCCAAATCGGATGTCGATTGTTTGTGTGTCCGGTGTTTCCCAATCGTCTTGATACCAGAATCGTCCCCCCTCCGAGCTAACGCTTGTAGGGTAGCTCAATCCGAGTCCCCAGCGGATCACATCTATTTCGTGTGTGCCGTTGTTAAGAGCCTCTCCGGTGCCCCAGTGCCAAAACCAGTGCCAGTTGTAGTGTATCAAGTTGTCGCGATAGGGTTTGCGTGGAGCCGGTCCTTGCCATAAATCAAAATCGATGTTTGAAGGAACAGGGATGGTTTTTCCTATGCCGATGGATCCTCTGTTGTTGGTGTACCACCCTTTGGCGTAGTGAATCTTTCCGATCGCGCCATTGTGCAGTTCAGCCATTGCTTGTTGTAAGATGGGCCACGATCGACGTTGACTGCCTACCTGCACCACTCTGTCATATTTCCGCGCTGCAGCGATGGACAACTCTCCTTCATGAGGATTGTGGCTGCATGGTTTCTCACAATATACATGTTTTCCAGCCTGACAAGCCATGATGGTTGCCGGTGCATGCCAATGGTCGGGGGCGGCAATCACAAGTGCATCTGTCTGTTTATCGGCTAATACTTTTCGAATGTCTTTTTCAGCTTTCGGATTGCCACCGTTCTTTTTGCTTGCTTCCATTCCTTTGGCGAGGGCTTTCTCTTCCACATCGCATACGTACAGAAGATGGGTGTTGGGTTGGCGGGTGAAGATTCCGGTTAGTCCGGCTCCCCTTGAGTTGGTTCCCATCACGGCCACATGAATACGGTCGTTGGAACCTACGATGTTGGCATAACTTTTTGCACTCATGCCCATTCCTCCAATAGTGAAGGCGGCACTTCCTAATGCTGTCTTTTTAATAAAATCTCT
>JBKEBB010000038.1:0-1787 GCA_047972845.1 Bacteroidales bacterium | reverse complement strand
TTCGGAGCGATGGAATGAGAAATATCAGTTCTTCCTGACATTATTAAAATAATCATTAAACATTAAATTATTAAATCTTGAAATTATATAACCATGAAAAAGAATGAATTAGTACAAAAGTCGTATGAAATAGCAAAAGAACGTTATGCAGCAGTAGGAGTAGATGTAGATGCAACGCTCGAAAAACTGCAAAAAATACAAATATCTATCCATTGCTGGCAGGCTGACGATGTTACAGGGTTTGAGAATCTGGGTAACCTTGGTGGTGGCGGAATTCAGGCTACCGGAAACTATCCGGGTAAAGCCCGCAATATCAGCGAACTTCGTGCCGATATAGAGAAAGTACAAACGTTGGTTGGTGGCGACCATCGCCTAAACCTTCACGAAATATATGGCGATTTTCAGGGGAAAGTTGTAGACCGCGATCAGGTAGAACCGTCTCATTTCACCAGCTGGATGCAATGGGCGAAAGAAAAAAATCTGAAGCTGGATTTCAACTCTACTTCTTTCGGACATCCTAAGAGTGGCGACCTTACTTTAGCTAATCCGGACAAATCTATCCGTGATTTCTGGATCGAGCACACAAAACGCTTCCGTGCTATTTCGGAAGAAATGGGTAAATTCCAAAATGATCCTTGTATCATGAACCTGTGGATACATGACGGATCTAAAGACCTGACCGTAAACCGTTACCAATACCGTGCCATCCTCGAAAAATCATTGGATGAGATTTTTGCCAAGGAATATAAGAATATGAAAGACTGTATAGAATCGAAACTATTCGGTATAGCTCTCGAAAGCTATACAGTCGGTTCACACGACTTCTATCTTGGATACGGAGCTAAAAAACAAAAGATGGTTACTCTTGACATGGGTCACTTCCACCTGACAGAAAGTGTTGCCGATAAAATTTCATCTTTATTGTTATTCACTCCGGAAATCATGCTTCACGTAAGCCGCCCTGTACGTTGGGATTCCGACCATGTGGTTATCCTGAATGATGAAATCGCTGATCTGGCAAAAGAGATTGTCCGCGCCGATGCATTAGGCAAAGTACATATCGGGCTCGACTTCTTCGATGCTTCTATCAACCGTGTAGGTGCATATGTAATAGGTATCCGTTCTACTCAAAAAGCATTCCTGCAAGGGCTGCTTGAACCGATTGCCAAACTTCGCGAATACGAAGCCAACGGCCAGTATTTCGAACGTCTTGCCCTTCTCGAAGAAGCGAAAGGATTGCCTTGGAATGCCGTATGGGATTACTTCTGCCTGAAAAACAACATCGCAGTGGGTGAAGATTATATAGGAGAAATCCAACAGTACGAAAAAGATGTAACTTCTAAAAGATAACACCCCTCCCGGCCTCCCCAAAAGGGAGGAGGTAGTTAGAAAATAAAAATAATAAAAAAACTCTCAATATCTCCCCTCCCTTTGGAGGGGAAGGGGGAGGTGAATTAAGAAACATGAATACAATCATAGGTTTAATTATCATAGCTATCGGGAGTTTGGGGCAATCCAGTTCCTATGTGCCTATCAATAAGGTGAAAAACTGGTCATGGGAATGCTTCTGGCTTATACAGGGTGTGTTTGCATGGCTGCTATTCCCTCTTTTAGGAGCATTAATAGCCTTGCCTACCGGTGCATCACTAACTGAGGTTTGGTCTGCTGCCGGTGATGGTACATGGAAAGCTATCGGTTTTGGCGTACTTTGGGGAGTAGGAGGTTTGACATTCGGGCTTAGCATGCGTTATCTTGGTGTTGCTTTGGGGCAATCGCTGGCTCTGGGT
>JBKEBB010000004.1:0-4166 GCA_047972845.1 Bacteroidales bacterium | reverse complement strand
ACTTTTCCTCGACCAACTCCCCAGTCGAGTATCGGAACACGAATTCCTACAGAGATATACTCCTGGTCCAAAAGACCTCTATATGCTCCCGAAAGATCGGCCGAAGTCTGAGTCAAACCCACCTGCGCGTAAAGATCGGCTTTCAACCCGACGTTTCCTTTCGCATTGGCCACCTGCCGATGACTATCTATTTCTCGGTATTTCATCCAATCAATCTCCGGGTTGTTTTCGTGCGCATAATTCAACGCGAGATCTCCTTCTACATTAAATCGGGGAACATCGGGAGTGACATTCACCACAATAACCGTTTTTGAGGCAATACCCAAATAGGAACGTAGCGTTTGAGTGTAATTATCGACAGACACACGCGCGTTCATCATATTGGTCTCCTCTGTCAGTTTGTTAATCTCCAACTGAAGCAATTCATTCTCGGTTATCGTGCCCAGATTATATCGTCCTTCGGCAAAACGATAGAGCGTATCGGCGTTGGCATAGTTGAATTCGGCAATCTCCAGATTGTTTTGTGCGGTAGCCAGATTAAAGAAATGGTTGATGGTATTCGCTCCTACAAATTCGAGGGTCTGAACATACTGTTTTTTGGTGGCCTGATAGCGTATGGGTTCGTTTCGGCGTTGCCATTTCATCCAGTTGTAACCCAATAGTTGCTGGGAATAACCAATGGTAATCGGACTTGACTGATAAGAGGAGGTGTTGTTGGAAAAAAGATCAATGCGCTGAAGAGAGGTGGTCATAAATATACTACCTCCGGTGAATGGAATGTTTTGATTGACAGTAAGGGTTAAGCCGGTGGTAAGTTGATTTCGTTCAACAAACTTCTCACTTCCGTCGGGTTGGATAATGGAACTGATGGATCGATTGAGATTGGGGTTTGAAGTAAGAGTGAGCGAGGGAAGATAGGCTGCTTGTACCGATTTATGCTCCCAATACGATGCCAAAAAGGAGTGACGAGCAGCGATTGCTTCTGGAGAATTCTTTCTTGAAATGGCAATCGCGTCATGCAATGTCAGCTGCAATGTATCGAGCTCCTGCCCTATCGCGCTTATGCAAAGAGCAATAAAAAAGGCAACAACTCCCCATCGATGTATGAGGATACTTGTCATTATGTATGGTATTAGAATAGGTGTTTTTACCCTGCAAAAATAACAATAGGAAGCGGAAAAACAAAAATTTAGGAATCAAGCATAGATCGGTTCCCTCTCAATGATCGATTTGACATAGAACACTAAAATATACCGGGAATTAAAAGCATGGAAAAGAGAGTGATTAGAACAAGTGCGATTATATTCATGAAAATCCCTGCCGAAGCCATTTCACGTATGGTCACATATCCGTAACTGAACACAATGGCATTGGGGGGTGTGGCCGCAGGAAGCATAAATGCCCCAGAAGCAGCAATGGTTACAGGAATGGCAAGCATTAACGGGTGTATATCCATGGCCGACCCGATGCTGAGCATGATGGGGATAAAGAGCGTTGCAGTGGCGGTATTTGACATAATTTCGGTCAAAAACAAAATTATTCCGGCTACGATAGCTACCAATGCCCACAAGTTGATATTTCCAAGGGCCTCAATCTGTCCTATGATAAATGCACTTAATCCGGATGCAGAGAAACCCGATGAAAGAGCCAATCCCCCACCAAACAACAATAAAATATCCCAAGGTAGCTTCTTGGCACTGCTCCAATTCAATAATCGATCTGATTCTCCTTGTCCGGAAGGAAGAATAAACAATAAAACAGCTCCGGCTATGGCAATGGTGGTGTCGGTAATCTTTTTAGTAAAAAATGGAATATCGATAACTCCTCTAAAAATCCAAAGAAAGGCCACACAAGAGAAAAGGAGAAGAACTCTTTTTTCATACATTGTCATTCGTCCCAATGTTGAAATCTCTTTTCTTACAACTGTTCTATCCACCGGAATGTGATAATTACCGATAGGAAAGATAACACGAGTCAACAGCACCCAAGTTATAAACAAAAGAACAAGTGTAAGAGGAAAAGCAAACAACATCCACTGCGCAAATGTGATATCAATACCTTCGGTTTGTTTCACCATGGATGCAAGTACAATATTCGGGGGAGTTCCTATGAGTGTGGCTATACCTCCGATGGAAGCCGAATAGGCAATGGAGAGATATAACGCCTTTGAAAAATTCCGTGCATGCTTGTTATCCGCTCTTTCTTGTAACCCTCCCGAAACGATTTGGTTTGTCAACGCGATGGTTATCGGAATCATCATCAACACCGTTGCCGTATTGCTTACCCACATGGAAAGAGAATACGTGGCAATCATGAAACCGAGAATAAGACGTCGAGGACTACCTCCGATAAGTCGAATGGTATGAAGAGCGAATCGATAATGCAGTTGGGATCGCTCCATGGCAAGAGCGAACATAAATCCGCCAAGAAAGAGATAGATCACCTCATTGGCATAAGAGAGCGTCACCTTTTCAGCATCCACGATTCCCAAAACCGGGAGCAATACGATGGGAAGAAGAGCGGTTACACACAACGGGATCGGTTCGGTTATCCACCATACAGCCACCAACATCACTACGGCAAACATATACCACGCATTATGCTCCATTCCGGCAGGAGGTGGCAGGAGAATCAAAACAATAAACAAGAAGAACCCGACGAACAACGCAATCCAATCTTTCCTTCCCATCTCAGTTATAATTAGGTGACAGTAAAGGAGCAAAGTTATAAACTTTAATAGGATAGTTCTTTTTTTACAAAAAAAATATCATTCTATCTTTCAATAGCGTGTTGTTTTCAATAATTACTAACTTTGGAGCACTAAATAATCATCAAAATTAGATCCCATGAAACGAATTCTATTCACACTGCTCATTCTCTTTGCAGCCACACAGATGTATTCCCAGTCGGGAAAAGTGTTTGACGAACTGACGATGGAAAGCAAAATTCTAAAATCCACTCGGAAGTATGCCATCTATCTCCCACCCGACTACGAAACATCTCAGCGAAAATATCCTGTTCTCTATCTGCTTCACGGAGCAGGAGACGACCAAACGGGTTGGATTCAGTTTGGAGAGGTTCTCCACATTGCAGACAAAGCCATTCGTGAAGGAAAAGCCACTCCAATGATTATCGTAATGCCCGATGCGAATACCGGAAGAAGAGGCTACTTCAATGATATCCGCGGAGATTTCAACTATGAAGACTTTTTCTTCCAAGAGTTGATCCCTCATATAGAGAAAACCTACAAGGCGAAGAGCGAAAAACGTTTCCGTGGTATAGCGGGACTCTCCATGGGAGGCGGAGGTACATTGGTTTATGCCCTTCACAAACCCGAAATGTTTGCTGCGGCATGTCCGTTGAGTGCTGCAGTAAGGGTTACTACTCCTCAGCTTTTGCGTGAAAGATACAATGCGGACGGCAAAATCTCCGATGAAAAACTGAATGAATGGTACAAACAATATGATATCATCGGAATGGTAGAATCGATGCCAGATCTCAAAGAACTTGAGAATAGAAGAAATATGGGGGATAAAATGGTGAGATTCTACATTGACTGTGGCGACGACGATTTCCTTATTGAAGGTAATTGCATGCTCCATATCGCCATGACGAAAAAGGGCTATCCGCATGAATTCCGAGTAAGGGATGGTGGTCATACTTGGGAATATTGGCGCACCGCGCTACCCGAAGTTCTCTTCTTTGTTTCCCAAAGCTTCCATCAGTTCTAAAAAGATATAAGACAAAAAAAAGGCGGAGAGTTGCAGTTGAAACCATGCACTCTCCGCCTTTTTCGTTGTCAACGTATTGTTAATTGGCCCAGAGATTTTTGTTAGGTTCGCTACCCATTTCAAAAACCAATTCACCTCCCATTATCACGTCGGACCATTTCAATTTAGGAGTAGAAAGGGGTTGTCCGTTCAGCATGGCCGATTGTATAAAAACAATTGACCCTTAAAAAGCGAATTTCAGCGATACACTACTATGGAAGAATGTGTCGCTAAAATTCGCTTTTTAAGGGTCGACGATTTACTCTGATTTTAATTTAGGGGTGGTCGAAAGAAAAGTATGGACGCAAAGTTGGCGGTATCTCATAGTCTGTTTTTATTGATGGTTGATGTTATGCTATTCAAAAAAATTAGGGTAATCTGATATTACGTAAATGA
>JBKEBB010000012.1:0-2833 GCA_047972845.1 Bacteroidales bacterium | reverse complement strand
CCTCCAATAATTATCTGTTCAAGTTCACCCCCGAAAGCAGTTACCAACTTATTTTTAATAGACATATATACCACGGTATCGAGGATCGGAACCTTGGTGATCAGCTTAAGCAGAGGTTTATCCAACTGAGGAAGAATTTGTTTTCTATACACCTTCTCCAAAATAAGCGGAACACAGTTGATCAAATGAGGTTTCACTTTTGCCAATGCATCCAGAAGAACTTTTGGCGATGGAATCTTACCCAATAAAGTGATATGGGTTCCTACACACAACGGCATAAGAAAGTCGAACATACATCCATAGGCATGTGCCAAAGGGAGGAAAGAAAGAGCACGGCTTCCGGGAAAATGAAGGTTGGTTCGGATACCCAAAAGAATATTTCCGGTAAGATTGTTTACAGTAAGCATAACACCCTTACTGAAACCGGTGGTTCCGGAGGTATAGTTGATCAACACCACATCATTACTCTTTCGATCACTATATTTAATGTCTGTAGGAGTAAATCCTTTTGGATACTTCTTTTTCATCAGTTTGTTGGCCTGAAGAAAGAAGTCGGAAACCGTCTTTCCACTACGTTCATACAATGGACTGAAATCCTCCAAAGATATTACCGCACGAATATTTTTTACTTTTGATTCCTCAATACTTTCCCAATACATCTCACCTGCAAACAGAAGGACAGAATCGGAGTGATTGATTATATGCTGAACATCGTTCGGGTTGAAATCTTGAAGGATAGGTACAATTACAGCTCCATAGGTTATAGTCGCGATATATGTAATACACCAACGTGTATTATTGCGACCAATTAATGAGATTTTATCCCCTTTTTTAATCTTCAACTGTTCAAATAACAAATGCAGTCGGGCAATCTCTTCAGCCATTTGGCCATACGTAAATGTGTCGTCTTTGAAATAATCTGACAACGCGATATGATTCCAATTATTTCTAAAACTCGACTCATACAATTTGATAAGATTCTCGCTTAACATATATGTCTATTATTATTTTGGCGCAAAGATACACTAAAATTGCACAAACGAACAAACTAATGTGCAATATTAGAGCCGATTATTGCAATAAAAGTGTCACTTCGGCCAAAATAATAGTCGTTATAGAATTCAATTAATTGACTATTCTTTCAAACTGATTTGACAGATTAGAGCTAACTGGATCATCATTCAATCGAATGACAATATTAATTTTGTATTTTGGGATTAAACATGTTATTTTGTAATGCGGTGTTTCATACACCTCCTATTTCCCTTTACTTTAAATTCAAAAAATAATACTCGTATGATTACTCCTTCGGATCTTTCTCAACTGAATGATAGAGGTATCTCTTTAGCAGCCTTGGAAGAACAACTCCATTTCTTTAAGAACGGATTTCCTTGGCTCGAACTAAAAGATGCCGCTTCAATCGACAATGGAATCTTGAAAATATCTGAAACCGATGCTGACAATTTCATCCAAGCATGGCAATCTTATTTGTCAGACAGCAAGAAAAGAATTGTAAAGTTTGTTCCTGCCTCGGGTGCGGCAACAAGAATGTTCAAAGACTTGTATGAGTTTGTCGATGGAGAAGAAAGCATTCCCAACACTCCTTTCATTAATAAATTCTTCTCAGAAATAACCAAGTTCGCGTTCTACTCTGACCTTGATACCACTTGTTTTTCTCTCTATTCGTTGGGGGTAGAATCTTTAATAGCCGGCAAACGGTATAAAGATATTGTAAACGCTCTTCTATCGAAGGAAGGATTGAATTATGGGAATCTACCCAAAGGACTCTTACAATTCCACTCCTACATAAACACATCCAAAACACCCATGGAGGAACATCTTTGCGAAGGAGCTCTTTATGCCTCATCCAACAGCAAACAGGTCAACATACATTTCACAGTATCGAAAGAACACAAACAACTGTTTAATGAGCTTCTCAACAAAAAGCAACACATCTACGAACAGATCTTCGGATGTCAATTCAATGTCTCCTTCTCTGAGCAAAAGCCATCCACCGATACCGTTGCAGCCGATGAAAACAATGAACCGTTTCGCGACGAGGAGGGCAAGATAATCTTCCGTCCGGGTGGACATGGCGCACTGATTGAGAATCTGAACGATATTGATGCTGATGTGATATTCATAAAAAACATCGACAATGTTGTTCCTGACCATTTCAAAGATTCTACAACTCAATACAAAAGAATAATCGCCGGTGTTCTTGTTTCCCTACAACGGCAGATCGATGTTTATTTGGAGAAACTATGCAAAGGAAGTTATACCACCGATGATTTGCATGAGATGATCAAGTTTGTCCAACACCAACTCTTTGTCCGCAATCCCGAACTGAAATTCCTTGAAGATGCTGAATTGGCAATCTATCTTAAGCACAAGCTCAACAGACCGCTTCGTGTTTGCGGTATGGTAAAGAATGAAGGAGAACCCGGAGGTGGACCATTCTGGGTAACCAATCCGGATGGGACATTCTCCTTGCAAATTCTTGAAAGCTCACAAATAGACATGTCCGACCCGACAAAGAAAGCAATGATGGAGAATGCTACTCACTTTAATCCCGTTGATTTGGTTTGCAGCGTACGAAGTTTTACTGGCGACAAATTTGATCTCACCAAACATGTGGATAAGAATTGTGGTTTTATATCCTATAAGTCGAAGGGTGGAAAAGCACTGAAAGCTCTCGAGCTTCCCGGACTATGGAATGGAGCCATGAGTGATTGGAATACTGTTTTTGTAGAAGTTCCGATTGAAACATTCAATCCGGTAAAAACGGTAAACGATCTGTTACGTAAAGAACATCAATAGGAACCGTTGATTT
>JBKEBB010000331.1:0-1975 GCA_047972845.1 Bacteroidales bacterium | reverse complement strand
ATTGAGGTATTCAATCCTTGCTGTGGATACGAGAATTTCTTTTTTCAATCGTTCGATGTCGGTCAGCACAATGGCCAACTCGTATATGTCCTTGATCGCTTTCTTTGCCTGATCATCAATGTAAAGTGTGTAGGGTTTACCTCCGGTGTATTGCACTTTGATGCGTTTGTCGGCATTACGGCAAATTAAATCGATCACCCCATTGTCTTTGGGTCGTTTGTAGGTGACAATTTCTGAGGTCATCCCCAAATCAGTGAAACGATAATTGGATCCGCCATCATATGGAATTATCTCAGTTTCTACCGTTTCATCTCCAACAGAAACCCGTATGCCAGTATGGTTTAAAGCTCCTTTTCCATAAAATACGCTGGCAATATACATCTCACCCATTTCGTTAACGCCGGAGCGAATGTAGGAACGTTTGATGTTTCGTTCGACTGTTTGAAAGCGAGATACCCACGTGCCAATCTCTTCATAGGCTGTGTCTTTTTGCAGAACCAATGGTTTTTTTAGCGGTTCGACTTCTGCCAAACGAACTTGCAGCATACTGTCGCAATAGTGGATGTTGCGCTGTTGCTCAATCAATTCTATTTTACGCATGAGAGTCAATCCCTCACGTTGAACACCAAACTCTTTTGGGTATAAAATCTTAATGCTGTCAATGTGGAGTTTTGCACTGTTTAGTTCTCCCGATTGGAAAATTTCTTCTGCAAGAGCCAATCGTTTACGGGCAGCCTTTTCATCGGTGCACGAAACAACAAGCAAGGCACACGAAAGATACAGTAGTATTTTAGTTTTCATTGGTTGAGAAATATGAAAATATGGATAGTCTGATCTGTTATTTATGGAGTAATTCTACTATAAAACAACACTCAAACGCACTGTTTTATGGCACAAATATACTATAAAATAATGATACATTCAGGTTGCAGAGCTCAACATAGATTGGCTTTGTTCGTTTTCTTTCTCATACTAATAAATATTATTTTAGTACGATTGCTTGAAATATGAGTAAAAATGAAGTTATGTAATATTGGATTGTGTTAGTGGTTCGTTTTCTGCAATAGAAATCCTTTCAAAAAAAGAAATACTCCTTTTGTCCAAGAGATACGTATCTCTTGGACAAAAGGTATATACCTTTGGATGCATATGTATATACGTTTTATTAAGGATTAAGGGGAGTATTTACAGGGACGATATTTCATGATTGAATCTTGGTCAATATGGATGAATCGTTGCAATTATATTTCTATGTTTACCGCTGAAATTGGAGTTAGAGCTATTTTATGGCTGAATAGCATGCGGTAAAAGTAAATTTTATATCTTTGTCGGTCATAAATCAGAGGCAAGTAAAAAGATTAACCCCATATTAATTCAAGTAAGTGAGTCCGAAAATAGAGATGGTTGACCTTGTGGGTCAATACAAGAAGATCAAAGAGGAGATAAATGAGAATGTTGTTCATGTGATGGAATCTGGACGATTTATCAATGGTAACGAAGTGGGGGAGTTCGCGCGCAATCTTGCTGAATACATGGGAGTAAAACATGTAATCCCGTGTGCAAACGGAACTGATGCGCTTACTATCGCTTTGATGGCGCTTGATCTACAGCCGGGAGACGAAGTGATAGTTCCTAATTTTACATTCGTAGCTCCGGTGGAAGCAGTCGCCTTTTTAGGATATAAGCCGGTGTTTGTGGATGTCAATATGGATACATTTGACATTCTTCCTTCTCAGATTGAACAGGTCATTACTAATCGGACCAAGGCGATTGTTGTGGTTCATTTGTATGGTCAGTCGTGCGATATGGAACCGGTTTTGGCGATTGCAAAAAAACACAACCTCTGGGTTATTGGGGATAATGCACAATCTATTGGGGCAAAATATACTTTTTCCGATGGTAAAGAAGCAACCACAGGAACCATGGGACATATTGGATGTACTTCGTTTTTCCCATCTAAGAATTTAGGGTGCTA
>JBKEBB010000310.1:0-19039 GCA_047972845.1 Bacteroidales bacterium | reverse complement strand
GAACAGAGAAGTTAAGCCCAATAACGCCGATGGTACTGCGCAAGTGGGAGAGTAGGTAGCCGCCGTCTTCATGCCCCCGTTCGATCAACTTCGAACGGGGGCTGTTTGTTTTAAGAAACCTGTGGTGAGGGATTCATGTGAGGGTGTGATACAACTGGAATTTATTAGGGGACTCCATTTTAACTCCCTTTTTTATTGTACGTATCGAAATATTGACTGAATCCATTGCTTTCTATTGACTATTTCTTTATTTTTGACCTTTGGTTTCGATTAATATTCTATGCTCATGAAAAAACAGGACTATTATGCCCTCATAATCTCTTTTTTATTTCTATCCTATACCCATATTCCCTTATTCGCAACAGATGGTTTGTCCTTTAAAGATGCTCGTTCAACAGCTTTAGGGGGATCAAGTGCGGCATTAATCTCGTTTCAGAATAATGCTTCCTTATGTTTTAAGGAGAGCCATGGAGCGGAGCTCTCATATGAGAATCGTTACGGAGTCAAAGAACTTTCATCGTATAGTGCTGCCTTCCATTATTCGTTTCCATATATGGTGGTGTCGGGGATGTTTAATCGATTCGGATACGAGAAATACAACCGAACCATGGTTGGGCTCGGTGTATCTAAGCAACTAACAGCTACAGCGGCACTCGGGCTTTATGTCCACTATGCGGATCTATACCAGTCAACGGAGGATGGAAGCGAAAGGGCTATTACTTCTGATCTATCCGTCTCCTTCAAGTTTCCTAACCAAATAATGATGGGGATTGTGGCAAATAATTTTCTTTCGGCTTTTTTGTCGGGAAATCGAACTCAGTTAACCCTCCCGCTAAGAAAACGAGGAGGGATCTCGTATCAGCCAACGGATCTATTTCTTGTTACTACTGAGATTGAGTATTTAAATTCAATAGGGAGACATTTGATTGGCCGACTTGGATTTGAATACATCGTCTTCGATGTTCTTGTATTACGAATGGGATTTCTAACCACTCCTCTTCAACCAACCTTTGGAATCGGGTATAGTCATGCTTCATCATTTAGTATTGCTCTCTCGTCCTCTTATCATACCACTCTCGGATTCTCTCCCACTATTTCGGCTCAGTTCAATTTCTAAAGGTATGTCAGCAGGAAAACATCTTTCACTTGTTCTATTGCTTTTCGTTTTAGCTAATGCAACTTCGTTGGCTCAGAAAAGTGTAACTGAAGATGGGAAATGGGTTGATTTCATCTATGAGTTGATAGATTTTATGGAGAGTGAAGAGGAGATTACCCAATTATATAACGAGTTATCCTCTCTTCTATCCAACCCTCTCAACGTAAACAGTGCGACAAAGGAGGATTTAGAGAAGTACCCTTTCTTATCAGACAGACAGGTTGAATCGTTGTTGAGTTATCGAGATAAGTATGGGCCGATGGTTGATCCGTATGAATTGCGTTTAGTTCCCGGATTCGATTATCAAACCATCAATTATTTTATTCCTTTTATTGTTGCCGAGAAGAAGGATAAACAAGAAAGAAAGGATTCATTGAAGGAGATGCTAAAATGGGGAAGGCATGAACTTCAGATGCGGGGTGATGTTACACTACAAGAGAAGAAAGGATATGCCGAAGGATCAGATTCTTTGCTCGGTAAGAATCCGAATGCGCGTTATCTTGGGGAACCTTTCTATTCATATGTCAAGTATGACTTTTCATCAAAAGATCGACTTCAGATTGGTCTCTTAGCCGAGAAAGACTGAGGAGAACCTTTATTTACTAATTCACGCCGTGGATTTGATTTTTATTCCGGGCATCTTGTCGTAAAAGATATAGGAGCACTCAATACACTCGCGTTAGGGCATTACAGAGTCTCATTTGGGCAAGGATTAATAATTAATAATGATTTCTCTTTCGGGAAATCCTCTTTGGCTGCTACGGCATATAAACGGTCAGGAGGGATAAAACGTCACCATTCTACCGATGAATCCAATTATCTTCAAGGGATCGCGGCTGCATTTAATTTGGGAAGAGGGATTCTTTCGGCGTTTTATTCCTTTAGATCGATCGATGGAATCGGAACAGATTCGATAATTACAAGTATTAAGACTGATGGATTGCACAATCTTTATCGTGAGGAAAACAAACGCTCTATCGCATCGATGCAGGCGGTGGGAGGAGATTATACATATAAGGGGAATTTCTTTAAGATAGGAGTGACGGGGCTCTATTATCAATTCTCCAAATCATATGAGCCGACTCTTAGATTATACAACGACAACTACTTTCGTGGAAAGAACAACTACAATGTCGGGATACATTACGAGTTTGCTGCTAAAGGACTCAAGTTTTTCGGTGAAACAGCCATCTCAAAAAGTGGAGGGATAGGGACATTGAATGGATTGTTGCTCTCACCAATCTCAACGCTACAACTCTCGTTGTTGCAGCGATATTATGCCCCGACCTATCACGCCTATTATTCCAAAGCGTTCGGGGAAGCGTCTCAAGTGATCGATGAAATGGGTCTTTATATGAGTTTTCAATGGTCGTTGCATCGGAAGTGGACCCTCTCAGGGTATTTGGATGTGTATAAATTCGCTACCCCTCATTATGGAATTGATGCACCCTCGTCGGGATATGATTTTCAAGCGGTGGTCAATTATTCCTTGATAAAAGGTATTGATCTATCCGGACAGTATCGTCATCGTACAAAGCCCAAGAATTGGAAGCCCGAGGGAGAAAAGATAAATCGGATTGGAGAAACAGATCAAGACCGATTTAAAATACAAATGAGGGCTGCATGGAGTGATGTTGTTTCTACAAAAACGAACATTGAAGCAATCTTTTACCGAGGTGCGGATAGATTGTCCAAAAGCAACGGATGGATAGTAGGACAACAAGTGAGTTGGAAACCGCAAAGGGTTCCCTTTGTTATTGATGGATACATTGGATTATTCCAGACGGATGATTATTGGAGTAGTGTCTATTCAACCGAGAAAAGTCTTCTATATACTTTTTCAGTTCCTAAATTCTACGGAAAGGGGTATCGTCTGGCTGTAAATATCAAGTATCAGCCCATAGAGCGTATAGCCATCTATTTGAAGTATGGGCGGACTCATTACTTTGATAGGGATTTGATAGGAACGGACTTGGAAGAGATTTCTGGTAATGCGCGGGACGATCTCTATTTACTTGTCAGATGTAAGTTCTGATTTACGTAGGTTGAAGTAAACCTCGTTCCAGAAATCTTTGTCGTATTTTTTCCAGGCATGGCATCCAAAAGGGAGTTCTTGGTTCGTCAATTGGTAGAGGTCTCTTGGATTGCATTCAAAAGAGAAACGCATAGCAATTTCATTCGGAGCTACGTTGAAGTCAATATAGCTTTCCATTGTATCTACTCCCCAGAAGCGATCTTCGGTGGTTTGATTAATAGCAATAAAGAATTCAACCGTATTTTCAATCGTAAGCTTGAACAATTGATTAATAGGAAGCTTTTTTATCTTAAGGAGTGGGGAGTTATTGATATTTAAAAAAGATCGAAGCGGCTTAAACGTTCCTTTGTGGTTAAGTACTTTTAAAAATGAAGAGACCTTTCTTAGTGAAAATCCACCGTTTCCCGACGTCCATAATTTGGTGTTTGATCTCCAAAACCAATAGGATTGAAACCACGGAGCACCTATGTAGTCGTATCCTCTTTCACACCATTCGGTAAGCTCGTCCCTAAACACAAACGCATCAGTTTGATAGATCAATATATATTCGTATTCAACGAATGTCTGATAAAATTGTTTTGAAAGCATCAATTGATTATACCCTCTTATCCCATCGAAGTATTCTTTTGGAAAACACTTTCGATCTATTGAGATCCTTTTTTGAGCAAACAGATCAGTGATGTTATTTCCTTCAATACCTTCCGGTAGTACCATGAATAGGTCATACCTGCCCAATACCTCCGCACATTGATTGAGAGATTGGCGTTCATCCTCGTTGAGTACTTCTCGGTAATGAGGAATAACAACCGCTACTTGTTTCGGATTGAATGCGTCGAGTTCAGCCATGTTACAACCTTTTTTGTTCTCCCGTAACATTCCTTATTCCATCCACCACTCCCCAAAAAATAGCCCTCAACTTCCTCCATTTCCCTTTTTCAAATAGGAGAACCAGCACCATTCGTTTGTACACCCAATAACGCATGAATGTTTTCCAGTTGGAAGAGTTGGGATAGCTTTTTTTGGTGATTAATCCGTTTCGGATGATATAATAGGTCCGAACTGCCGAATAGTTGTTTGGAGTGAATCGGATTCCAAATAGCACCATTCTCTCTTTTCCTCGGTATCCCCAACCATGATTAAGAACGATGGATGTATTTATGATTGTTGGTATTCCTTCATGAAATGCTCGAAGTGAATACTCGGTATCTATTGAATCAATGAAGAAATCATCCCGAAAGAATCCTATTTTATTGAATAGCTCTACCGGATAGATGGAGCCAGATGTCATAGTAACATCCGTTTCTACAAACATATTTTTGGGATCATGCAATAATTCCCCGCTTAATCGATAATTTGGCGACAATATCGCCATTTTATTCAATGAGTAGGCCCAATCTTTGTAACGTTTGAATTCTCCTCTTTCGAAACAGCTGTCCTGATCCATGGTCAACAAATAGTCGTATCCATTTTCTTGGGCATACTTAGCAGCTATATTCATAGGTTTACCTAAGCCTACATTTCTACCTTCGCTCCAAACCATGACTTTACACGCTAAAGAGCCTACAAATTGATTGGTGTTATGGCTGGGAGTGTTGTCCCAAACAATCAGCGTGTCGAGAAGGGAGATGTAGGATTCGATGTTTTTGATTACCGAGTCCGTGGGATGAAACAATATGACAATCCCTAGTATCTTCATGAATTTGTGGAACTATTGTTAGGATTGATATTTACTTCGCACTCGTTTCTTAAGCCACATAGGAAGTTGCAGCTTTTTCCCTGTCCGGATATAATAGTATTCGTTCAAATCATCCAAAATAGCGATTATTATTTTTTTAAAGGAGAGCCTTTTCGCCTTGAATTCTCCATTTGTAGAAGAGGATGATATTTTCCACTCATGAACAAATTGATACACATGAGCATCCTTTCTCCCAATTAGAAAAAGGCTTTGGAATGGATGGGTACAGTAAAACTTACGTGGTTGACAGTGACAAGGATTTCCTAACACATTTTTTTCTTTCACTGGAGAAAGGCCATTACTCCGCATCATTTCGAAGATTCCTTTGCGGGTGAAGAAATGGATATGGGTACTGTCCAGCAATCCGTATTCCTGATAGTCAAACTCCCCATCGATCAGTGAAAGAATAATAGCATTGTGGGCAATATTTGGAATGGATGTCAGGATAGAACCTCCATTGTTGAGTAACGAAACTGCTCGTCTAATCGTTGTATCCGGATCACGGAGATGTTCCAATACATCCCCGAAAAGAATATAGTCAAATGATCCCTCTATTTCATTGGTCCATCGATCTTCGTCCAGATTGGCAATAATCACCTTTTCCGCGAAAGGAGCAACATTCTTTGCCATTTCATCGCTTAATTCCACACAAACAACACGACAGTCAAGTACCTCTTTTAATCGCTTGGTCATGTATCCCATTGCCGGACCAAATTCGAGCACTCTTGATTGGGGTCTTACCCATTGCAGCAGTGTGGGTAGTTCTTCAACCGTGCAGTTAGAATTTTCCTCTGTGTATTGTTTGTACTTCATTGGGCGTCTATATACGATCACGCAAAACTAATCAATATTCCTGTTATTAACCTCTCTTTTGCGTATAAATGCCACTATCTCGCGAAATATTACCGAGTTTCCCAACCAGGCAAATAGCATGTACGCGGTAACGGATAGCGTAATTTTGATTGCTACCGCTAAATAGGGACTATGGATAAAAAGCGAAATTATCCAAGGAACGGTGAAAGCTCCCAAAGTCAGGATCAGGTAAGGAAAAATGTCTTTTAGTATCTCTTTCCAGCTTATTCCGATCAGTTGATAGGCGTAGTAGTGGAAAAAGAGCAGTGCGATATAGAGGACTGAGATGTAGAAACACATCATGAGTGTAATTCCGAATGGATAGAGTGTTAGTGCGATCGCGATTTGAGCAATGCACACCCCCACCATAATTCGGAGATAGAGATCGGATCTTCCTTTCGCGATTAACAGGTAGGCGTAGAGGTTCCAAATAAACTGAGAAGCACCCCACAAACAAAGTATTTTTAGAATAGAGGCAGCTCCCAGCCATTTATTTCCGGCGACAATGAGTATAAATTCATCCGCGATGAAGGCTAACCCAAGCATCAGCGGGAAAGAGACCAATGCCCCTGCTCGAAGCATCTTTCTAAATACACGAATAAGTTGTTCGCGATTATCAATTACCTCTGCAAAGACGGATTGAGAGACATTGTGAATCATCCCATTGATGGTTGTTACACCCATATTTGTCCACTTATTGGCTTGAGTATAAAATCCACCTTGTTCATAACCGAACACTTTTGCAAGAAGCGAAGAGTACAAATTGTTATTCAACTGCCACAGCATGCTTGTTACAAGAAGATTTGATCCAAAGCCAAACATCTCTTTAATGGGTTTCCAATCAAACCGAAGCGCAGGTCTCCACTTTGCGAAGTAGATCCGGATCAGATTCCCTACCATCAAGAAAACCACTCCTTGAAATGCGATTCCCCAATAGGAATATCCCGCTAAGGCAATCACAATCGCTGCAGTTCCCGAGCAAATGATCGCGATTAGGTCAGAGAGGACTCTCTCTTTTATTCGAAGCTCTTTGATTAGTTTCGCGGTGTGGGAAACGCCTAAGGCTGAGAATATAAATCCAAGAAATACAACGCGAGAGAGGGGAACTAATTGAGGACTCTCATAAAACTCAGCAATAAGAGGGGAGAGAAAGTAGAGGATTAGATATATCACAATTCCTACCGATGTACTAACCCAGAATACGCTGTTGTAGTCGTTGCGGTTAAATCCGTTTCGGTTGATAAGGGCATTGATAAATCCGCCTTCGACTATACATCCCGCTATTCCCGTAAAGATGGCCAATACCCCTACTATTCCGTACTCTTCAGGCGACAGAATGCGTAGCAAAATAATTCCGAAGAGAAATCCTGCCAATTGTTGAAGGGCACTTCCGAAACCACCCCAAAAGAAACCTTTTGCCGTTCGATGCTTTAATGAGGAGCTATTATCCATCATTTGGATTACACAACTTGATATATCGCTTGAGCGACAAATATACGTTACTTTTTCCGTTTACTTGTAGTGTGGAAATAAAATGGGCGTTGAGACTTGGTTGATTTTACCTGTTCAAGAAAAGGTTGGAGAGATAATTCTACTCCTTTCTCATGATTTTCGGATTAACCCTTGAAGGGGGAGTCTTAGTCGTCTATTGGTGCGAAACTGGATTTATTTCTGCGACTCCTCCTTGTTCCAACGTTGCCGTAATTTGAAGTCGATGCAAAGCATGGCGACGACTCCAGAGGCGATAAAGAGCCAAAAGAGAACAATCTGCTTATTATCATTGATCATTTTTCCAAAATCGAGTGACGGCAGACTAATTGAGAAGTAATAAAACAGACCGACTACCATACCGATCAACCCTATTGAGATGGCAACGATCCAAAAGAAAAGCAATCGTTCATGTTTCTTTTCTTTGCGGACTGCTTCATATCTTATATGCTGCATCATCCGTTGTGTGAAAAATGCGGGAAGTTCATTCCGTTGCTTGTTGGCCACGGCCTGATGCAGTATGGATTTATTTGTATTTCTTGAGGCGGGTTTCATATGATTCATTTTTCTTTTTACGCTGGGAGTATGAGGCTCTCTTATAATTAAACAACCTTCCAGTCACAGAGATTGTATGATTTGATGCAATTTCTTTCTTATTCTGTGAAGTTTGGTTTTTGTATTCGTTTGTGTCGAAGAGGTTATCTCCGCAATTTCCGCTACCGAATGGCCTTCGTAATAAAACAGTGTAATCAGTCCCCTCTCATCTCCATCAAGCTGTTCAATGGCTTGTTCCAGTTTTTCAACCAACTCTTCGTTGTCCGTCTGATCGAAAAAAGAGTCATCCGCTTCATCGGCCAAACGATAAATCTGATCTTCTTCTTGGCAAAGATACTCTTGTTTCTGTTTTCTTGTAGCAGAGATGGCATTGTTGTATGCAATTCGATAGAGCCAGGTGCTGAATTTCGCGTCTCGATTGAAGCTGTTTAATTTGGTAAAAGCTTTAATAAAGGTGTCTTGCGTAAGCTCCTCGGCATCCTCTCGAGTGTTTATTATCTGAACGATTAGTCGAAACACCTGGTCGCTATAGGTGTCCAAAAAATAGGCAAACCGCTCTGTTTCGCCGTTGAGCACTTTGTCTATTATTTGAGTCTCGGTAATCTTCATTCTATTGGCTTAGACGCATCCGCGAGGGTAAAGGTTACAATTCGGTGCGAAGTAATAAAAAAAAGTGGCAGAACGAGTACAAATAGAGGTAAACTTTCCGAGAAAGTTATACCTTTGTCAGACAATGGATGATCCTCTTTTGCAGGGGTCAATCCCGCGATAATTAAATCTCAGTATCCGAAAAACTATGCCACGTCGACCCTATACTTTTGATCGTGTTGTCAGGATCTTATTTGCCATTGCGGGATTAGTAGTGGGCTTATGGTTCGTCAACTCTATTAAGAGTGCTTTGCTCCCATTCTTTGTAGCTTGGCTGATAGCTTACCTGCTCAATCCGCTTGTTAATTTCGCCCAATTCAAACTTCGTCTTCGAAACCGTGTTCTTTCGGTAATTGTTACCCTGCTATTTATACTTATAGTTATTACCTCCGGCGTGTTGTTGTTGATCAAACCGGTCGGCGAGCAAATCAACCATCTTGTGCTTGCCATTTCCAATTTGGAACGAACATCCGGAAGTCAGACTATCATTCCCAAAGAGTTCTTGGACTATATAAATAGTCGGTTGAATATGTCTGAATTGGCCGAGTTGGTTACTGCTAAAGACCTTCGTGAGATTATACAGGTAGTTCTTCCAAAAGTTACCGCTATAATCAGCAATACCTTAGGTATGTTGATGAGTGTGGTTGCCTCTTTCATTGCTCTTATCTATTTGGTTTTTATCCTAATTGATTATGAACGTATCTCTCATGGTTGGATCCGCCTTGTTCCGGTCAAATATCGAGTAATTGTTACTACGGTGGCAAATGATGTCAAAGATGGGATGAATCGATATTTTCGTGGTCAGGCATTGGTCGCTTTTATTGTAGGAGTGCTGTTGTCTATCGGTTTTACCATCATCGGGCTTCCGTTATCCATATTCCTCGGCCTTTTTATCGGTCTGTTGAATATGATTCCCTACCTTCAAATTGTGGGAATTCTTCCTATGGCGATGCTGAGCTTTCTCAAGTCGGTAGAGACGGGGAACAGCTTTGTTATGGTTTTTGCTCTATCCATGCTGGTGCTTGGAATTGTCCAGATTATTCAGGATACCATTTTGGTGCCTAAAATTATGGGAAAGGTGACAGGACTCAATCCGGCAGTTATTTTATTGTCATTGTCGGTTTGGGGAACATTGTTGGGTTTGATCGGAATGATAATCGCTTTGCCGATGACATCGTTGTTGCTTTCCTATTATCAACGGTTTATTATAATGGAAGAAGAACCTTCTGAGAAAAACAAAATTCCTTGATTTTTAATACCGATAGATATGTCGTTCAGTTTTAAAATTGTGTCTCTTCTTTTTCTGCTTGTCCTCATCTCCTGCAAGTCTCCTTGCGGATGTTGACAAGCCTTTTTACATAGATGTGGATCAGACAGATTGGCAGCCTAACAGGAGCTGTGAATCAGGACGTACGATTAAAAATAATATCATGAACAAATTAATTGTATTAGCTATGGGAGCTGTTTTAACAGGTTGTGCCCCTAATTCTGACAAATTATCCATGCCGGGGAAGTATGGATATGATCTGGAGTTCTTCCAATCGTGTAATATTGAATCGATCGATCTGGCATCGCCTGACGGGAATGCTCGAATACTTATTGTTCCCGCCTATCAAGGGCGAGTGATGACAAGTACGGCTGATGGTCTGAGTGGCATTAGCAACGGATGGATTAATCACGAGTATATACGTAAAGGAACGGTTGCCCCACATATGCATGCGGTCGGAGGTGAGGAGCGCTTTTGGGTGGGTCCGGAAGGAGGTCCTTATTCCTATTATTTCAATACTGTTGAAAACCAGGTTTTCGACAATTGGCAGGTGCCCGCTTTTATTGATACTGATTCGTATGAGGTGAAGCAACAAACCCCTTCTCAAGTGGTGTTTGAGAAACGTACAACTGCTAAAAATGCTTCGGGAAATGATTTTGATATGCTTATTAACCGAACCATTACATTGCTTGATCAAGCTTCGGTCAAATCTTCCTACCAGATCACTATTCCTAAGGGGGTAAAATATGTAGGATATGAAGTGGTCAATTCAATCACCAATATGGGAAGCGAATCGTGGACCAAAGACAAAGGATTACCCTCCATCTGGGCGCTGTCCATGATCAATGCCGGATCAAACTCAACCATTTTAGTTCCTTATCGCACGGATGTGGTGGATCCTTCCATTCCATTATTCGATGGAAGCTATTTTGGTGAAATTCCTGCTGATCGAATCAAGGCCATCGATGGGATCATCTATTTCAAGGCCGATGCCAACTACCGTGCCAAGATGGGAACATCCTACAAGCGCACCAAGCCGGTGATAGGAAGCTATGAAGCTGTAACCGGACGATTGACTCTTTTGTGGTTTACTCTTCCCGCGGAAGAAAAAGAGTATGTGAACGGCATTTGGGGAAATACCAACCCATATGTGGGCGATGTCGTTAATACCTATAACGATGGTCCTGTTGCCGACGGAACACAGTTTGGCAAATTCTATGAATTGGAAACCTCATCCCCTGCAGCCGCTCTACAGCCTAATGAGTCGATAACCCATGCCGTTCGATTGTCCCATTTTTATGGAACTGAAGCGCAACTCAATCCAATTGTAGAGGCCGTTTTTGGCATCCATATCAGTGATATTAATCAAGCATTCAAATAAGACATACCAGTCGATGATCTGTGATTCATAGTTTGGAGTACCTCCATTAATATTGTTCACCGATCTATGATAGTTTATATACAAAATTATTCCATGAAACACCAACCCATTATTCCCGGCAACATCGTATTGCCGTTCGTATTACTTACCACCCTGTTTTTCGCGTGGGCTGTACCCAATAATCTGACCGATACCATGCTTGCCGCCTTTAAGCGGATTATGAGCTTAAGTGATTCTAAAACCGCATGGATTCAGGTTGTATGTTATCTTTTAGGTTACGGATGTTTTGCTATTCCCGGAGCCATATTCATTAAGCGATATTCGTACAAATCGGGGGTTATGCTTGGTTTATTATCGTATGCTATTGGAACATTTATGTTCTATCCTGCATTGTTATCGGCAGAAATTAGTATGGAACTGAGTTTTTCCCTTTATTTGCTTGCCATCTTGATTTTGTTTGCCGGACTATCCATTTTGGAAACGGCGACCAATTCCTATGTCTGTGCGATCGGACCCGAAGAAACGGCTATTCGTCGGCTTAATTTCGCACAATCATTCAATCCCTTCGGTTCAATATTCGGGGTAGTAATCAGTCAGGTATTTATTCTTTCTCAGTTGAATACGATGAGTGCAATGGATCGAGCATCCCTCCCCGAAGAAGAACTTGTGCGAATACAAGGAATGGAGCTTTCTGCCGTAACCACCACCTATATGATTGTGGGCTTCGTGATGCTTCTGTTATTATTGGCTATCCGACTCACTAAAATGCCTAATTTGAAAGAAGATGATAAAGATCTCAATATTAAAGCCACCTTTGGTCGTCTTTTCCGCAACAAGAACTACATGGGAGGCATTATTGCTCAGTTTTTCAATATCGGTGCTCAAATAGCTGTATGGTCATTTATTATCCGTTATGTCATGCAGCAGCTTAACTTTGACTCCTATATCGTCGCATTGGGAGAAGGTGCTTCAACCGAATCCATCATTGTTGCATTGCGAAGTGTTGAGCCGGTTGCGGCAGGATTTTATACTCTTTGTGAGAAACTTGGATTGGATGTACTTCTTCCTCGAACTGCTGAGCAGGCCGGAGCCACCTATTATATCATGTCGTTGGTGTTGTTTGTGATGGGACGTTTTATCTGCACCTTTATGATGCGTTATTTCTCTCCGCGAAGCATTCTCATTTTCATGGCCACACTGGGAGCTGTTTGTTGTATTGTTACTGTATATGGCGAGGGTCCTATCGGAGTATATGCGTTGATGGGAATATCCGGATGTATGTCGCTCACCTTCCCCACTATTTATGGAATGGGAATTCAGGGATTGGGCGAGGATACCAAAATGGGAGGAGCTGGTATGGTGATGGCAATCGCCGGAGCCGCTGTTCTCACCCAAATTCAGGGGATTGTTTCCGACCAAGTAGGAAGCATTGAATTGGCTTACTGGGTTCCCGCGTTTGCCTTCATGGTGGTTGCTGCATACGGAGTTCTGAGTAACAGATTGAAAGAAAGCTAAGCTATTAAGCAAAAAAATACAAAAATAATACCCATGGTATTGATATAAAGCGTACTTTTGTGGCGTTTTTCGAGCCAATCTAATTGAGAGGAACCGGAAGCGCATACCATGCCGGAGCCATAAAACTCGAAATATGTATGTGCATTTGTTTAACCCTTTTAATATATAAACAAAATGATCAAAGTAGGTATTAATGGTTTTGGCCGTATCGGACGTTTGGTTTTCCGTGCTGCTCAAGAAAGAAATGACATTCAAGTAGTTGCTGTTAATGATCCATTCATGGATCTTGATTACATGGTGTACATGTTGCAATATGACACTGTTCACGGACGTTTCAAAGGTACTGCTGAAGTAAAAGACGGAAAATTCATCGTAAACGGAAAAGAAGTTGCTTTCTTTGCTGAAATGGATCCTGCTAACATTGCATGGGGTGCCGTAGGTGCTGACTATGTAGTTGAATCAACAGGTGTTTTCACTACTATTGACAAAGCTTCTGCTCACATCAAAGGTGGTGCTAAGAAAGTTATCATCTCAGCTCCTTCTAACGATGCTCCTATGTTTGTATGTGGTGTAAACCTTGACGCTTACACTGCTGATATGGACGTTGTATCAAATGCTTCTTGTACTACTAACTGTTTGGCTCCTTTGGCTAAAGTTATCAACGACAAATTCGGTATCGTTGAAGGTTTGATGACAACAGTTCACGCTGCTACCAATACTCAAAAAACAGTGGACGCTCCTTCTAAGAAAGATTGGCGCGGTGGCCGTTCTATCCTCGGCAACATTATCCCTTCTTCTACAGGTGCTGCTAAAGCTGTAGGTAAAGTTATCCCTTCATTGAATGGCAAACTTACCGGTATGGCTTTCCGTGTTCCTACTGCTGACGTATCAGTAGTTGACTTGACAGTTCGTTTGGAGAAAGCTGCTTCTTACGATGAGATCAAAACTGCTATCAAAGAAGCTTCTGAAACTACTATGAAAGGAATCCTTGGTTACACTGAAGATTCAGTTGTTTCAACTGACTTTACTACTGATGCTCGCACTTCAATCTTTGATGCTGGCGCAGGTATCGCGTTGAACGGAAACTTCGTGAAATTGGTTTCTTGGTATGACAACGAGTGGGGTTACTCAAACAAAGTACTCGACTTGATCGCACACATGGATACAGTGAAGTAATCTTTCCATCATCCATATATATGTCGGGAGGCTGCCTACTTGTAGGTAGCCTCTCTTTTTTTGTTTGTCAGGCATTGGGTCGTATTCTAACGGGTGAAAGTCCCTAATGCACCCTTATAGCGGGAAGCATATAGCCAATGACAAGGGTGTTTATCGTGAGGTAAAATCTGAAGGATGTCAGCGGAAAACATCTAGTCTGAGGAAGAGAAGCTTGATTCTAAGGCATAGAAGTGCAGATGTGTCTGAAAAACAAAATGACTGCTCTCTTTGAGTGTTTATAAATCAGAGATTTCCAGATAATCTCTTATCAGATAGTAAAACGGAACCCAAGAGGAGTTAAGGGAAATGTTTGTAGAAAAGATGGCAGAGTACAACATGCCACACATAAAATGATGAGAACGTGCGAAGCTGCCAAGTTTCTAACGGTATGTGTGGTGGTGTGAGAGGATGGAAAATAAAAGTAGAAAGAAAGCTTTCAGTTTGATCCTAGTAGATTGGTATTATTGAATGATATTAAGTTCCGTGTCAAAAGTCTATTGTTGTTTAATTTGAGATAAAAGATCGCAATATAGATCCTTATATGTATCGTATGCTGGTTGCTCTGTTAACCCTAAAGCAAACTGTTTGTCCCATATTTTCAAAAACAAAGATAACATTGTCCAAATAGGACTCTCTTCTTTAGGGGAAAATAATCTTATTGCGTTTTCTAACCGAATATCAATATTGGGGTGCTTTGAGCCTCTGTCTAAACTCTTTCTAAAAAATAGCATTGACCCAAGTCCTATAATTATTGCTAATTCCGAAACATTTCTATTTCTTCCATTTGATAAGATCAACTCTATCGCACGGCTATCTGCTTCAATCTCAAAATCTTTCTGCTCTTGGCTTTTTAGGCCTTTTGTATTTTTCTGTTTTATGTGTTCAAATTCAGCATGAGCTGTCTCGTGATATAAAATAAAATTTAGAACTTCAACATATAAATCATTTGTCCTAAGAATATAATACCCCTCATCTGTTTGTTCATCTAAAAACTCTGGATTTGGCAAGTTGTCTTTATCCCAAGCGTAGTAGGATACGATTAAAGATTTGCCATAACTAAACAACTCTTCTGCATCTTTTACTAATTGTAGATTTTGTGCCTTAGTTGTTAAACCTTGTTTTATTAGATCAGGAATAGCAAGATCTTCTTCATGAAGTACAAAAAAGTGGTAACATACAATCCAAACATAAGACAAGTAAGTTTCATGCAAATTAATTATTCCTTCTTCATTTATATAGGGAGTCTGTCCATCAATTATAGGTGACTCGGCAGCGTGATACTGGATATTTTTATTTAACCTGAAATCTGACTGAAGAGATATGATGTATTCTTCATTTCTCTCAACTAAACGGGCAGTCAAATTATGCTTTAGAACGCGAATAGGTTGGTTACCTGAATGAGTTTCTTTTTTTACACTTGCTTTCATTGAATATTATATTTATTAAAACGTGCTCTATTAAAAATAGAAAGATAAATCTACATTTACTTTGTGTTCTGATAAACCATTGAATTTATCTAAATCTCTTTTTTCTATGCATTTATATAAAGTTCTAAATTCAAATCCCAAACGATTATTCAGTTCTTCCAATTTATGATATTTCAGCCATATTATGTATTTATCTCTATTATACGAAAACAATAAATATTCTCGAGAGCTAGTAAGAGGAGATGTGTCAAATTGAAAGTATGCAGTTAATAAATTTTTGATTGAAGAAGGAAGATTCTCAATGTCCAAGAATGTAATCGGGTCATTAATTGATCGATCTATACTTCCGATATCCATAGATGGTATATAATGTCTGAATAATATATGTACAAAAGAATAAATGTTTACAATAATACTCTCCCTTGATTTATTTATTGAAACAAACTTATAGGTTAATCCATCAAAGAA
Source organism: Bacteroidales bacterium (assembly GCA_047972845.1). Taxonomy (GTDB): domain Bacteria; phylum Bacteroidota; class Bacteroidia; order Bacteroidales; family JBKEBB01; genus JBKEBB01. The sequence continues at coordinate 3,297 of JBKEBB010000310.1, read as the reverse complement.
TAACTTGACCTTATAATATATCCAAAAAGCCACCGTATTTAGATATTTAACTTGATAATTATAGGCTGCTTCATCAATTTTTCCTTCGTTATATATTAGGCGTAAATCTTTCTGTTTTTTACTTAATTCTGCGTGTATGATACTCAAGTACTTTCCTTCCTTTGTTTTAATTCTATTTGTCCATTGGCTATAATAATTATCGAAGAAATCCTTATCTTTCGCCATAGTTTGTGTATCAATTTCTTGTCCAAAAGAATTTTTTGTGGGTTTGTCAAAATTTAAGTTCTCGGAATAAATCAATATTAATTTATTAAAATAATATTCTGATGCCTCATCTATTTCAGATAAATCAAAATATTTTGCTCCTTCTTCATTTCGGAGGATATACATGCATTTAAAAAGAAAGTCTTTTTCATGAGCCTTTAATTTCTTTATCTCTTTTCTTTGATTATGGTACTTATACAAATACCGAGTCAAAGGAGTTTGAACATTTGACATGCTTAGATTTTGCAATTGATCGTAACTGTATAGCATAGTAAATAAAAAAACATATTAATAAAAATCACACATCGACTGAGTAGATTATAGAAATGCGACAAGCCAATAACTTATTTCAGTCATAAGTTATAATCTCCAAAGATAGCAAATGTCTATGGTACAGCAGAATTTATCGCCTCTTTTCTAATGATATAGCCTGCCTAATATTGATGAACAGAGGGCTGTCATTTCAATTGCAATTTATTAAGCTTGATTATAAGCATAATTTGGAACGAACAAAACAGTTGCAGCAAGAGCTACAGCAAGAGTTGCGGCAAGAGCTACATAAACAAAGTATGTACTCAGATATATTATTCAGCTTAGAAACGAATGCGCAGTCTAGACAAGATATATCAACTGGGTTGGGTCAGAAAAAAGTGTCGGGGCAATTGAATAAAGTGATTCAACGGCTAATTGAGCAGAATCTGATAGCACGGACTATTCCTGAAAAACCGAATCATCCCGCGCAGAAGTTTGTGTTAACAGATCGAGGCTTCGCGTTTCTGAAATTACTGAAAGAACGACAAAACAGAGATAAATTATGGCAGAAATATTCAGAGTCAACTCTCCTAATGAAGCATTAGAGTTAGCTCAACAATTCCAAAGAAATAAAAAATATGATTTGTTTCGTGGGCAAAATGAGAATTGGCCTGTGATATCATCAATGGGGCGTTTGTCAACAGCGCAAGCAGAAATAAATATGGGACGTATTAATAGGTTGCGCGAATTTTTGCTCCAATATGAACACACTCAAAAATATGCAGAAAATCTCGATGATATTCTAGCAATAGCACAGCACTATGGAATTGCTACAGATTTTATAGATTTTTCCTCTTCTCCCGTTATTGCAATGTTTTTTGCGACTCATTCAGAGTGTAGGTTAATAGATAAAGAGGATGTAGTAATATGTCTTAATAGTGAAGATTTTAAAAGAAGAATAGCATTCTGCCATACGCTCTTTCAAAGTAGGGGAATAGTGTCTCCATATATCTATGAAACAAGAATAGACAACCTTTGGCGCCTGAGTGCCCAAAAGGGATATTTTTTACAATCTAGTATTTTAAATCTGGATGAACTTATTTATCCGTTTGATAAGATTGTATTTCCACAAGAAGAATGTTCGCTAAGTATTACAGAAGAAGATGTATATCCTCAAAATAAAAGTGATTTAGAGATATTATTAGACAATTATTTTGCCACTGAAAAAATAGAAGACGGAACGCTAAGACTTTTAAAACTATGTTCAGAGTTGGGTATAAAACAAACAAGAATACGAAAAGATTTTGATCATAAATATGTTAAAACAGTGGAATGGCATTCTTCTTGGAAGAATAAAAACACAGATGAATGGAAGTACCGAGTTAAAGAGCCTATTAGTAGAAAGCCCAATATTGAATTTAATCTAAATGTCAAATCAACAGGATGTTTCAGGAAAGATGTATTAAACATAAAAAAGAATCTTGTATTGATATTTAGAAAACAGAATATATCGCGAAGAAATCATATCTCTCCATACATATTGTTCAAGCCTATAACTCGCAGTAAAAAAGCACAATCTTTAATTAATAACTCTGTTAGAAATATTTGGGATGGGATGAGAACATTGCCTTATTCCAAGCCTCAGATAATACATGCAATTGCAAAATATTTGGCGTTAGAACTACACAATATTGTTATGAAAACAGAAGGAGAAACGCCGTATCTTGATTCTATTATATTAGAAATGTCAAATCATATGGGAGGGAGCTGTCGTATTCATATATCTGAGCATCTAATCGAAAAATCTTTTAGAGATGATATTCTTGATATTCAAGCTGATTATTTGCCTAATTCTATATCATCTAAATTCTTGCTTTATGTCCAGCAAGTTCAAGTGATATTTGACTTTAATAAGTTAGCAAAGCTTTTTGCTTTAGAAATCATTCCATCAATGATTTTACTTAGTAAAACCTATGATAGACCAATGCTTATATTTTCGCCTCTTTATATTAATAGAATAGGCTATGCTTAAAGAGGATTTGAGGTTAATAGAAGCACTAGGAAGACTTTTGGCTTTGAGCCCATGCTCCTAGTTAAGCAAAAATATTATTCTTAGGTGTTGATAATTAGGGATTATTTGTTGCTTTTGCACTTTATGAAGTTTTGGAAAGATAATCGCATGGGAAATATACAAACTAGGAGATAAGTCTAATCACGTAGTTTCTGATATGTTGATTTTCAGCGGATATATCATAAGGTGGCATTCATTCTTCTCGGAAAGAAAACGAGGTAGTTATATAACTACCTCGTTTTCTTTGTTCGCATAGCACGAATGTATTCTAACGGGAGTAAATCCCTAAAGGACCCTTATAACGAGAAGAGTCAAGCCCAAGTAATGGGTGTAAATCGTAAAGAGAAATCTGAAGGAAATTGTCAGAAAATATATGATCTGACAAATTGAAGCTTAATGCTAAGGCGTATGTCCGTGAATAAATTTGCAAAAGTTAAACAAAGTAAGATAGTTATTCGAAACACTAGGGAAGAATCCTGTTCCGAGGAGTCAACAGAGAACATAGTACCAAATGGAGATTTGGAAGGTCTGAATTGTGCGGCGCAAAAGGAAACGATTGTCATCTTGCGAATAATTATTAATCAGTTGCCCTTCAGGAATTCCTTGTCAAGTGGTAGAACGGAATCTAATGGTAGATAAGAGTGATGTTAGTCAAAAGGATAACAGATAACAACTTGCTACACCTCGAAAGATGAGAACGTGCGAAACCG
>JBKEBB010000282.1:0-9855 GCA_047972845.1 Bacteroidales bacterium | reverse complement strand
GAATAAATGTTTTTCCTTTAAGAGCGGTGATCTTCAACTCCGGATCGAATGTAGTGAAAAGGTCGGATATCAACAACTGAAATCCATTGAAGACCGACAGCGTGCAGATAAGAGCCATCGTCGTAATGGCAACACCACAAGCACTCACCATGGATATGATATTGATTGCGTTGTGGCTCTTTTTGGCAAAGAGGTAACGACGGGCAATATGAAGGGAGAGATTCATTCGCAGTGCAGCCGGATTGTATTATTTCTTCAGCAAGTTGTCGATTGTTTCGAGGTAATCGAGTGAATCATCAATGTAAAAAGTGAATTCGGGAATTTTTCGCAACTGAAATCGGACACGTTGAGCCAACTCATAACGAATAGAGGCACTGCTTTTCCGAATGCTCTTCAGAATCTCCTCTCCCTGATCGGAGGGGAAGACACTCAAGTAAACTTTAGCTATGCTGAGATCGGGTGATACCCGAACAGTACTAACGGTAATCAAAGTGCCGTGCATAAGGGCGGTTTGCTGACGAAACGTTTCGCTCAGCTCCTTTTGTAATAATCGGTTGATCTTGCTTTGTCTTGTAGTTTCCATAATTGAATGGCTTTGCTTTTCTGTTAACCAACGCGTTGTAAAGTGAAAGCGCGCTGATTGATCGTACAAAAGTAACAAAAAAGAATGGAGTATTCAGGATTGAAGCCTGAGAATGGTGAATCCCACCAATTGTAGCGCTGTAAATTGGCCCCGTTGAATTGTTTTTTCAAGGAATGGTTGTTTGAGTTGAACTATCCCACCGTAAGTGGACGGATTAGCTCTTCCAGACTAATCTCTTCCGACGATAGTTTTACTTCGGTGAAATTCATTTCCTGTTTGGCTTTCTCCGGTGGAAGTGTGAAATATGTGCAGATGGCCGAACTGCATATTTCATTGGCGGGGTTGTATATCTCCGCCTCAATGAGCAAAATGTTTCGTTTACGCTCCTTCAACCTGGCTCTGATGATCAGATAGGGTTCGTTAGTAGAGATTGGTTTACTATACCGCATCTCCATTTTCGATGTGACACCGACGGTCTGACACTGCGATATGGTCAGCCATCCACATATTTCGTCCAGTAAAACAGCCTGTATCCCTCCATGAAGCGTGTGCAGCCATCCTTGAAATCGAGGCTCCGGTTTCCATACCGAGATCACTTCGGAACCATCCGTATAAAAATCCATTTTTACTCCCGACAGGTTCCCATGCGCACAACCGAAACACATATATCCATCCACACCTGTCCAAGGATTGAGAATTTTCTTCATATTATATACTTTTAAGACTCGATTGAAACCAACTTTTTAAGACGCTTAGTCCCATATATTCCTTTCCGAGATTCATCGTAAATGATTACATCGGATAATTCCTGTGCTGGATATATCTCTTTAATTCTTAAACTCTTTTTAGTGTCAAACCAACGATTAATTAACAATATTGGACTTTGCGGATAGTATGCTTTCTTTTTTGTGTTTTGCTCGGGTTGCCAATATGAGATAATCATGTGTTCACATAATTCAAAATTATTTCTTACTCTTAAATTTTCGTCATCAATACGTCCTATCCAAATATTTCTATTTCTTATTACACTATGTATTTTATGACTTTTGTCATAAAAGCGGGAATGGATATATCCTCTTTTGGATTCGGTTATGCCACAATATTTTGTGATACTTCTTTTACCTTTTAGTTTTCCTGTGATAATATAGAAATTGAAATCGTAATTCTGATTGTTTATTTTTTCCCATCGCTTCAATTCATCTGGACTATAAAAAGGCCCAATCCATTCTATTATAAATGTATTGTTCATGGTTAAATTCAAAGATATTAGTTTATAGAAATTGCTTAAATTATATTTCGAGAGCATTATTATTATCTTTTGGTCGACTTATACTTTGGCATTACAAAATTATTGAGCTTAGTGAAAAAACCTTGATTCAGAGGTTTGCTTCGTTATTTTGAATGGCATCTTTCATAACCATATTGCCATAAAGTGTTCATATACAATATAGTCTTCGATAGCTATCATTAATCATGCTATTAAATTAAAAAGACCCGCCTATTTGAGCATTATAAAGAGGCTTGGCAGGTTCTATCAAATAGTTACAAAGATAGTAAAAGAAACGCCGCAAAATCAACTGCTCTTCCACTTATTTTTTATGGCTTTGGGGTGGATCCGTTTAGATTCTTTGTTCTCAAATAGAACTGCTCACCCTATGAGCTTTTCAATTGTGGAGAGCTCACAGTGCCTTGATTTTTTTGATTGGTTAGCCACTCTGAAAAATTGAATGCGATTTATCTAATTCGAAACTGTTTAAGCTAAAGAATAGAACACAAAAAGGGAAAGTTGACAGTACGGCAGCACGGATATTCTCTATGCTGGTTCTATTGTCTTTTGTACATTCAGCACCCAGCATGTAGTGGTGCGGACGATTCTCCAGCAGTCTCTGAACCTCGGCAGTCACTTCCTCGGGTGTACCCTTGTTGATGACGCCCTTGCGTTCCAGGCTGCCCGGCACGATGTGCCCGAAGAGCTTTGAGGCATCCTTGGGTGTGAAGGACTTTCCACCAACGTAATTCGGAGTGTTTACTATCTCACCAGGATAAGAGGTGAAGACAGAAAGATCGTCATAGGGTCCTTCCCAGTCGCAGATGTGCAGGATATTACAGTGCGTGTCATCGGTACACTCCGTCATCAACTCCATGTCGAACGGGCGGATGAAGGTTTCAAAGAAATTAGGCACCTCATTGTATATATTCTCACCGCCCTGAGTGGGCATAAAGAACCCATCTACACCCAGTGCTTTGAAATCTACAACGAAACCCAATAGGACATCGTTATAGATTCTCAGAGCGCGGAGCACCTGTTCGGGATTCTATTTGGCTCAATGGTCTCCTGACCTACGATGTCGAATACCTCTTTCACAACTTCCACGGTGGGCGCATAGAAATAGCGAGGCAAGGGCTGAAGTACGGTTCATGTGGCGCACATGGTAGTAGACGGCATCGCGCCCCGTTCCAGTTGGGAAGTGCATGAAGAACACCGTGGGCACATAGTTCTCGAATGTCTTTCCGTCAATAAACTGCGTCATAAAATCCCGCCTCGTGGTAAGCGACATCTTTTCATCCTCTTAATTCTGCCAGCTGAATGCTTCGGGGGCTGACTCCACCTCGATAGTCAGCTCCTTGCCGGCAGCCAGATCGTTGTGGCTGACAAACCAACCCTTCAGCGGCTTGCCGTCAATGAGAATGCGGCTGATCTTCGTACCCTCACCCTTGCGGACGATGGTGAAGGTCTTGCCCGAGTGGGGCAGGTCGAACTCCACGCGGTCGAACAGGGGCACCGAGACGATGTACTCTGGATCGGCTGGCGAGTAGGTGTAGATGCCAAGAGCTGTGAGTGCATACCACGATGACATTTCACCACCGTCATCCATGCCGGGCAGAGCCAGGTGCTCAGGGCCGCGACCGTAGTATTCGTTCAATATTTTGTTAATGACTTGCTGACTCTTCTCCTGTCGATCTACAAAGTAATAGGTGAAGGGGATGGTGTGGCCTGGCTGGTTGCCCTGACAGTAGTTGCCGATGAAGCCTGAGAAGTTGTCGGCCTCATAGTCGCGGTAAGGCTCGGTGAAGAGTGAGTCAAGCTTTTGCTCCACAGCCAGCTTTGAAGGATAGAGGCCAACGATGCCCTCGGGATCGTGGGGGGCATAGAAAAGCGAATTCCATGCGTTGGCCTCACGATACTGATAGGCATAGTAGGGATAGTATGGATCAAACTCCTTGATGAACGAGCCGTCGGCGATGCGCCCGCGCATAAAACCCGTCTCTGGGTCATAGACATTCTTATAGTTCTTGCCCCGTTCCATGAGTAGCTTTTCGTATTTCTTGTCTTTCAGCTCGTGGGCTACGAGCGCTACGGCATAGTCGTCGTAGGCATACTCCAGGGTTTTGGTAACGGCAGCCTTGTACTCATTCCACGTGGGCACATTAAAAGTATCTTTCTCAGCAATCCAGCCCTGCTTTATGTATTCATCCAGATAGGCCCTGCCTCCACGGCCTGGCACGGTGGCATTCTTCAGGATAAGCTGGTAGGCCCGCTGCAGGTCGAACGTGTGCAGGCCGCGCAGCCATGCGCCTGAGATGAATGTCGAGGCGTGGTCTCCGTGGAAGTAGGTGGGCATGTAGCCGCCCTGCTTCTCACCGCGGTCGATCGACGATTTGATGACGTCGGTTGCAACCTGCGGATTGAGAATAGCAAGCAGCGTGAGCTGGTTGCGGGCCTGGTCCCAAAAGGCGGGGTTGGTGTAGTAGAGGAATGTCGTGTCCTTGACTGTCTGTCCGCGGTCGTCACGATATTCGCCGTTGACGTCACTGCGCAAAGACGGCCAGAGGAAGGCACGATAGAGCGTGGAATAGAGCATGTTCTTCTGCTGCTCCGTTCCACCTGTGACACGAACGTGACCTAACAGTGTCTCCCACTGGCTGTCGGCTTCGCAGCGCACCTGCTGGAAGTTCTTGCCCGCAAGTTCCGTCTCAAGGTTCAGCCGCGCATTCTCCTGCGAGGTGAACGACAGACCAACCTTCACTTCCAGCGGGGTTGTACCCTTGCTGTTTTTGAACGTTACGATGCTTACAGGGTCGCCGAATCCATGTTCCTGACGCACTTCGTCGATGTCGTAGTTCGTTTCGGCATAGAAGTAGACACCATCCTGACGGCCTTCCAGCGAACGCTGACCCACCTTCATCACTTCCCAGCGGCGTGGGTGGCCGTTGGCACGGGTGATATCGATGAGCAACAGCTTCTCGTCCTCGGGGCGGAAGGTGTAAAGGTGGTAGCCGCAGCGAGGCGTCACGGTCAGCTCGGTGTTCACTTTGTATCGTTCCAGGAAGACCTGATAGTAGCCAGGGCGGGCCGTCTCGCGCTTATGGCTGTAGTGCGAGGCGTAACTGTCGGGGCGATAGAATCCGGTCTTCGTCACGGGCAGCATGGGCACGTTGAGCAGGTTCCAGTGGCCCATGGCAGTGTGGGCAAACCCGTAGATATTGGGATCCTCATACTGATAGCCACCACCCGAGCCATACTTCGTGACGGGAGACAACTGCACCATGCCGTTGGGCGTAGTAGCACCAGGGAATGTCTCGCCGCCCCAAGGCCGCTTGTCGCGCAGATGGGTGAAGCCCAAATCTTCGGGGGTCCACAGGGTGGTGGTACCCAGTCGGGTATCCACGCGGTTGGTGATACTGCCCGCCGAAGCGGGGAAAATAGAAAGGAAAATGAATAATGAAAAGTGGAAAATGAAAAATGAAGGATTAGGTTTCATATTCTTACGCTTTATAATTATGATTATGACTGGAGCACCTTTTAATAATAGGCAATACTGACGAAGGAATTGCCATTTATTTGATTCGAAACTGATCAAGTGAAAGGGAAGCACGCACAAAAGAGGTAAGCTGACATTACGCTATTCCAAGCAGTTCAATCTCGAATATCAATGTTGATCCTCCCGGTATGCCCGGTTGTGAAAATTTTCCATATCCCATCTCAGCCGGAATGTATATCTCCCATTTGTCACCAATGCACATCTGCTGGATCGCAATAATCCAACCCTCTATCAGCTCGTTCAGCCGGAATGCGATAGGTGTACCTCCGCGACTGCTGTCGAATTTCTTACCGTCGATCGTCCAGCCGGTGTAGTGGACGGTGACTATGCTTCGAGGTGTCGGGTGCTTTCCGTCATTTTTCCCCTCTGTTATCACTTTGTAATATATTCCTTTCGGGAGAACTTTTACGCTTTCTTCCTTTGCCTTTGTTTCCAACCACTCCCTGTTGGTTTGTATGTAATCCTGTTTGCTCATAATTGCCGTGTGTTAAAACTATTCCATACCGCTATCAAGTTGTTCGACTACTTTTACAATGTTTTTCCCCTGAGTTTTGTCTTTTTGATCGGTTATCACTCCTTTATAACTTGAATACGATTTGTCTGATTCGAAGCAGAAAGATCTAAAGGGAAGTACACAGTTCATTCACAAAATATTTCACTTTCAGAATAGCACCAATGTTGCGAATCCTCCTTTTGTATCCCCAAATCAATTTCTACAATATGTCTTATATTACTAGACTTATAGCGTTCTTCCATTTTTGCTGCAATTAGTGGATAATCTCCCCAAATAGCATCGCAATAGAAACATCCATGTGAAAGATAGCTATTTTGAACAGTTTTACTGTATCTCTTTTTTAGTTGTCCTATTTTTAGGTGTTCTCCTTCTTTTGTTTTTATAAACAGTTTTACAGCTTCGAAAATTTGAGGATTTTTATCAATATCGTTACCATCCCACATTGGCCCCATTATATGAAATTCTTGATTACATACTGATAATAATTTTCTTTCAACAGTGTAAAGATGTTGTGATTTTTTACATTTCCAACAATCTATACTAAAGAAAACGATTGTTACTTCCTGTTTGGGCTTTAGCCTAATATGTTTGCAGAATTTAAACTTGCGATTTAATAAACTAATTACTAATGATTTTAATGGCATTTGTATTCCATTGACTTGAGAGACAATATTTCCGTTTTCGTTCTTGAAAATCTTGAATGCAGGAATCTCCTTATTCGCAATTAAATCATTGTCGTGATTTCTTAATTCTTTGGGCGCCGTTCTAAAAAACCAACATCCTCTTACATTTGATTGATTGTAACGATCTTGGCGAAATTGAGTTTCTTCAAATGTTTGCTTACTCCATTGAACCTCAAAAGCAATCTTTTTATTACCTTGAGTAGCTAAAACATCAGCCTTCCAGTTCGCTTCAGCGAACTCAGGTATTGCTTCCCAACCATTCACTTTGCAGGCTTCAATAATGTCAATCTTTGCTTTTAAGTGTTCGGATGATTCCGGTTTCCAATCACATGAATTATCTGTTTTTGAATGTACAAAGTGTTTAAGTCCTTTGTTACTTCTTCTTAAGAAACCCTCATGTAAACAGCAAGATAATCTCAAAGCTGACTCTTTAGTTTTGAGCCTTTGTTTTATTGAATTCCATTGTTCGTCAGTTTGTTCAAAGGAAATAATCTCATCATTGTCTAAATATCCGCGTAGAGGCATTTTGCTGCAGGTATTAGTATAATTAATCTATTATTGTTTGCTTGACAAGACTCATTACATAGTCAACTTCACCTTTTTGTGTGCTTCCCTTTATCTCGTTCTATATCGAATTAGAAAAATCGTATTCAAGTTATACCTTCAAATGATCTATTTCGTGCTGCAATCCGTCCATGAATCGGCAAGCGTGGGCACCGTCCATTTGGGTATGGTGGAACTGGAAAGATATAGTAAGTGTTGTTTTGAATAGACGTTTTTTATATTTGCCCCATACGATGAACGGGTTGTTGAATATCCCGTTATACATGTTTATCACACCGTCAATTTCATAGTGTGGAAGGGCTGACGTCCCAATAGCCATGCTTTTAGGTACGTCGTGGTTGATGCAGGTTTCGGTCACTTGTGTAGTCAACCGGAGGTAATCGTTGTTGAACTGTTGTAAATTATCGGAGAAAGGAATATCGCAGAAACTTATTCCCCCCTCGCGGTTGGCGACAATGGTACTTACCGCTATGTGGTCATATTGAATCAGTTTGTCACCTACGGGCAGCAGATAGAATTCATGTATGCCGCTTCCAGCTTTGCCTATGCAGTAGCACATGAGCATATTAAACTTCAGCCCCTTTCTCCGACTTATTTTAACAAGACGTGACACATTGAGTATCTTGAAGAGCGTTACCATTGGCATAGGCGCTTTCATCCACATTTCAAAGGCGTTGGCCCGACTTGTCTCTTTGTGATTTACTTCTTTCATTCTGCCTTTCTATACATTTTGTGTTTAGTACTCCTGATCGACTATCTACTATTTCCCGCATATATAGATATGGGAATAGAACGAAACTCTTTTTTCATAAGAAACATCTCACATAAGGTTGATTTACCACTTCGTATAACTCCAATCACCACTTGAACTCTATTACTTTTAAGACCAAGTTGAGCCTCTTCGGGGCGAGGGCAAAGTGCCGAATAATCATTCGCTAATAGCTCCTCACGCTGGTCCGCGACTATTGATAACAATCTATGCGTATTCATATTCCGATTGATTTTGTTGTAAAATAACTTTATTTCCATAAATAGGCAAATTTCAGCAAACCTATTTCCATATTTATACTGCCATTAATAGGTTAATCCAAATGCCCAAAGAGGAATAATATTCTTGTGCCCGTATTCTATCTCGTCTTTGACGATATAGGCATTTGTAACTCCCTCAATCTGTTTCTGACCTTTCCCTTTTCCTCCAATCTCAAAAGTATATCTGCCAATAGCGAAATCCGAAACAGATGACGATGTAACCTCTTGCGTTGTTTTCATTAGAGCAAAAAAAACACTCTCTCTGATGTTGCCAATTTCGGGTGTTTGCTCTGAAATGGCATACGCTAAGTTTGTGTTGCTGAGATATACCTTATCAATTTTTCCTAATAACTTTATGCCCTTGGTATCATCTCGAAGTTGATTTATTACTCCTGCTTTCTCAAGATAGAACATAAGATTAGGGACGTCGTTGCGACTGATCTCCAAATCTCTGGATAGCTTCGAAAAGTTTGGCTTAAAGGGTACACTTTGAGCTATTATATAAAGTAGTTTTTTTAGTTTCTGAGCAGTCGAAATATTCATTTGAGCAAAGTCAGGGATATCGTTTTCCAGAGTTTGGTTTAGCACGCTCTTCAGTCGAATATAATATCCCGGATCATTAAAGAATGGGTAAAATCCGTTTTGCAAATACTCTTTGAAGAGAGCTAATGGTCGCTCTGTTTGGTATGGGAAGTCAATTTTATTCTCTAAAATATCTTAAAGTGAGTGAATAGGGATTTTAATACCCTTACTGATTGCAAGATATTCACGAAAAGACAATCCAGTCATGTGATACTCTAATTTCCTGCGTGATAGATCTGCTCCGCCTTTCTCCAAGTCAAGAATAGAAGAGCCAGTATAGATGACTTTTAATTGAGGTATTTGGTCATACATGTTTTTTATCTCTGTTGACCACCCTCTGTATTTGTGAATCTCATCAATATATAGTTTCTCTCCACCATTTTGATAAAATTCCAACGCTAAATCGAACAAAGAGTGTGACGAAAAATATATGTCATCTGCCGTAACAAATAGACTCTTTTCTATATCGTCATTCTGTTTGATATGTTGTAGCAGTAGAGTCGTTTTACCCACTCCCCGTGCTCCAAGGATTGCAATAAGACGGCTATCCCATAAAATCTGATCGTGCAGATAGCGCATAAAATCAGTTGTTGTATTGCTTAATAACGCTCTATATGCTCTAATCAAAGTTTCCATATCTATTTATTTTGTAATTACTTAGGGCAAAGATACGTGGAATTGCATTTCAAAACAAGCATAATTAAAAATAACTGCACCTTTTAAAGTGCAGTTATTTGATGATTGCCAGTTGTTGAGTGGTGTTCTTTTGGGTATAACATAAAGCAAATACGATGACAAAATTTTTATTATAATCCTTATTTACAATAGTTCGTTAATATTTTACATATTGTCAGCTTCCCCTTTTTGTCAATCAATAATTTAAGAATATAAATCTCTAGTTTCTTCAATCTTTAATATGGGACTGACATTCGTATGGTATAAATTATTTATAAATAATACTTTATTTCCCGATACAGGATGTGTATATGTAGCATTATCAATTAAATAGATTCTCAACGGTACAAAGTCAAAAAAAACAAGTGTATAGAATGTATTGGAAACCAATTGTTTAGCGTT
>JBKEBB010000152.1:0-2455 GCA_047972845.1 Bacteroidales bacterium | reverse complement strand
CGAGCAGACCGAATTGGGAATTTTTGAAGCCGGAATATCAGAAATGAATGAGATGTCGAGGCTGGCGCGGATGATAATGCCAACGATTGGTATTTTTACCAACCTGGGAGAAGCTCATCAGGAAGGTTTTGAGTCGCTTCAAGCTAAATGTGAAGAGAAACTCAAGCTGTTTGCTTTGGGATGCGAATTGATCGTGTATGATGCCGACAACCCGATTGTAAGCCAGTGTGTAAAGAAGTCTTGTTTTGGAGTAAGTGAGATAGCTTGGTCGAAAGAGAATTCCGAAAGCCCGCTCTATATTTCTAAAATCAAACAAAATACCAATTCGACGGATATCTATTATTCATATATTGGAATTAAGGATTCGTTTACAATTCCATTCTTTGATGAAGCTTCGATAGAGAATTCGATTCATTGTTTGGCGGTGATGTTGTATCTGCATGTTCCGGCCGAGACAATCCGCCAACGAATGGCCGAACTGGAGCCTATCGCCATGCGTATGGAGGTGAAAGAGGGAATAAACGGGTGTGTGATTATAAACGACAGTTACACAACCGACATTCATTCGCTGGATGTGGCATTGGATTTCCTATCCCGAAGAGCCTCGGTAAACAATTCGAAAAAGACAATCATTCTTTCTGATATTCTTCAATCGGGGATGCTTCCGAATGCCCTCTACAAACGGGTGGCCGATCTGTTGAAAAGTTATCGAGTGGATAGACTGGTGGGAATTGGTAAAAATCTTTCTGCTCACGCTTCATTGTTTGAGATGCAGAAGGAGTTTTATCCCTCCACAGAAGTATTTCTTCAATCAAACAGAATCGATTCATTTTCCAACGAAGTGATCCTGTTGAAGGGTTCGCGACGATTCCACTTGGAAGACATTTCAGAACATATCGAACGACGTGTACATGAAACCATCCTCGAGGTGAATCTCGATGCCCTTATTCACAACCTGAACTTTTACAAATCCAAACTAAAACCTACTACCAAGATGATTTGTATGGTTAAGGCGTTTGGATATGGTGTTGGATCGGTTGAAATTTGCAAAACACTTCAGGAGCACGGATGTGATTATCTCGCTGTTGCAACTGCTGATGAGGGGATGGAACTGCGTAAGTCGGGGGTTCATATTCCTATTATAGTGATGAATCCGGAGTTTGGTAGTCTGCATACGCTCTTTAATTATTCCCTCGAACCGGAGGTGTATAGTTTCAAACTATTGAATGATATGCTTCAGGTGGCCGGAAGACACGGATTGACCGGTTATCCGATCCATATAAAGATCAATAGCGGCATGAACCGATTGGGATTTCAAAAAAAAGATATCCCCGAATTGATTGAGAAACTGAAGAGACAGACTGTATTGTCGGTAAGTTCCGTTTTCTCTCATTTAATAGCTTCTGATGCTCCTTTGCACGACGATATTACCCGTCGGCAAATAGTATTGTTTGACACATGTACAACTCAGATCAGAGAAGAACTCAACTATCCCATATTACGTCATATCCTCAATACTGCGGGAATAGTCCGTTTTACCGAAGAACAAAGAGAGATGGTTCGTTTGGGCATTGGATTGTATGGAATAGCTACCGCGGGAGAGGAAGAACTAAGAAATGTGGCTACCTTGAAAACCAATATACTACAGATTCAACATATAGCAGATGATTCATATGTGGGGTATGGCGGTAATAATAAAGTCAAGAAAGGATCGATGATTGCAGTCATACCGATTGGTTATGCCGATGGTTTGAGCCGACGGTTGAGCAATGGAGTGGGAGAGGTGTCTGTCAATGGATACATTGTTCCCATTATCGGAACTATATGTATGGATATTACCATGATAGATGTGACTGGTGTACCTAATGTTAAAGAGGGAGATACAGTGACGGTATATGGAGGAGATATTTCGATTATATCGGTCGCTAAAAAACTCGATACCATTCCCTATGAGGTTCTTACTTCGGTGTCGGCACGTGTAAAACGGGTTTATCTGAAAGAGTAAGCATAATGATTGTCTCGTTATTGATGATTAAATAATAAAATGATTGAATATGAACAATTTTAGATTTGTGCACAACAATATCAATGTGTTTGATCTGGATAAAAGTTTGCAATTCTATTCACAAGCTTTGGGTTTGGTTGAATCTCGAAGAATTGTACCTGAGGACGGAAGTTTTATCATAGTATATCTGTCAGACGGAAGAAGTGAACATCTTCTTGAGCTTACATGGCTGCGAGATTGGGAAAAACCATATGAACTGGGCGATAATGAATTTCATATTGCTTTTAAAGCCGTTGACTTTGATGCAGCCAAGAAATTGCATGAAGAGATGGGTTGTATTTGCTATACTAATGACAAAATGGGAATCTATTTTATCGAAGATCCTGATGGATATTGGATTGAAATACTACCGGAGAACAGATAAACGGTGAAGAATAACAAGAAAATGCC
>JBKEBB010000120.1:0-2708 GCA_047972845.1 Bacteroidales bacterium | reverse complement strand
TTGAAGCCAGTGTGTATTCGCATGAGGAGCCGTTGACCACCTCTATTCCGTCATGGGGGCATTGGATTGTTGATCAACCACAAAGTCAAATAGTACGACCCAAAGGCGAAGCTAATAAAACAACCAGTATTTGGGTGACAGATGGCTCTGGAAAGAGTTATCCGGTTCAGATTATCGCAGGAAAGGAAACACCTCCAGGATTTACATCACAAGTGCAGTTTGTAGTTGATGAAATGCCAGCGGGTGGATACAAGACGTTCTATGTAGATGCTACCAAGAAAGGTTCCCAGACTGATCCAATGTTGTTTGTTGATAATACATTCGAAACTGACTATTATCGGGTGAAGTTTGACATGAGTACTGGTAATATCGTTAGCTTATTCGATAAAAAGTTGAACAAGGAGTTTGTTAAAAAGGGCGAACAGTTCAATACTCTCCAAATCTCTCTCGAAGACAAAAAAGGAATTATGAAAAACTGGTTTATCCATTCGTTGGTGAAGCGTGACGTGGTGACAGATGTGAAGAGTGTGAAGTTGATAGAGAACGGTCCCGTGCGATCTTGTGTGGAGGCGGTGAAATATTGGGGAAAATCGAAGTTTGTTATCCGTACCTATATCTATAAATCATATCCTCGTATTACGTATGATATTGATATGAATTGGTTGGAAACAGGTGACAGAGAAAACGACTCTCCAATATTGCGTGCAGCATTCCCGTTGGCAATCGAGAACCAGGAGTTTTACTGTCAAGTGCCGTTTGATGTTGCTAAACGTCCGATCGATTTCATGTTTGAAGGGAAGCCCGTACCCAATCATTTAAGACAGACATGGCTTGGTAATGAAATTCTCGATGATAAAGGAGATGGTATTGAGGTTCCGGCTCAACGTTGGGCGGATGTGAGCAATGGACAATATGGTCTCGCGCTTATGAATCGATCAAAATATGGCTATTCAGTGCATAAAGGAGAATTGCGCTTGACATTGATGCGTGCCGCGGGAGATCCTGATCCGTTCCCCAATATTGGTAAATTCCATATTCAATATGCGATCTATCCACATGCCGGTGATTGGAAAAATGGTGTTTGGGCTGAAGGCGATGATTTCAATGTACCGGTGTTTGCTGCCGAACCTCCTTCGTTGTCTCAAGTGAAAACACAAGCGACTCGTCCCGAGCAGGCCTCATTCTTTGCTCTCGCTCCCTCAAACGTAGTGATGTCGGGACTGAAACAAGGAGAAGATGGCAAAGAGTTGGTTGTACGTTTCTTTGAATCTGAAGGCAAAGAGAGTGTGGCAACATTTGATCTGCCATTCACACCTCGTTCTGTTCGTCGATTGAACTTTGTAGAGTTTCCTCTTAAAGGAGCTGCATCGGCAACGATTGCTGGAAAAACTGTGACTGTGAAAGTGAAACCCCACGAAATTGTAACGTTGGGAATATCCAAATAATCTTCTTTTACTAGAGATAGACCTGTGTGTAATGGTATTGTTGGACTATAACTATACCTCTTCACACAGGTCTTTCTCGTTGTTTTCGATTAAGATTATTACCTTTGTGGCATGATGAACGAACTTGAATTGCGTGAACAGGCAAAAAAGGTGGAGGGAGCTCAGCGGCTTTTTTTCAAACGGATGAGTAAAGCCCGAATAAAGAATCTGGATCAAGAGGTACATGCCTTACATGAAGAAGTTTTTGAAGAGGTTGATTGCCTCGAGTGTGCCAATTGTTGCAGAAGTCTTGGCCCTCGAATCACAGACAGAGATATTGATAAACTGGCGGGATCGTTACGTTTGAAGCCCAAGGATGTGGTCGATCGATATCTACGTATTGATGAGGATGGCGATTATGTGTTTAAATCAATGCCATGTCCTTTTTTGATGAGTGATAACTACTGCTCGGTGTATGAAGATCGTCCGAAGGCATGTCGTGAATATCCGCACACGGACCGTAAGAAGTTTTTCCAGATAGCTTCGCTGACAATAAAGAATGCTGCTACATGTCCGGCTGTTTTTACCATTCTTGAACGTTTACGTCAGGAATAACTAATGTTGATTATGAAAAAAGAATTTGTGAATGTATCGAAGTGGTTTATGCAACCATTGTTGATTATTGGAATGGTAGTGGCTGTCTTGCTATCATCGTGCAACGACAGTCATACCTCTCCGATTCAGGGAAAATGGATGACGAAAGGAGCGGTGTTGGATATGAAGGCCAAACCGGAGTATGCGGAACAGGTGGATGCCCTTGTGGCGGCAATAGGCCAATCTCTTGGTCTTCCTATAACCAACCTCCAACAGTTGAATCAAATGGGAACCCTGTTGTTATCACAAGCTTTATTGGATAATTTGACAGGGATAGAGGTAGTAAACGAAGGAGACTTGGATATTGTGCTGCCCGATGGAATAAAAGCCAGAACTCAGTTTAACCTTTCGAACAACAAGTTTACAGTGGCTTTGCCTAAGGAACTTACCGGAATGGTTATTCCACTGCCTCTTCAGTCGATGTATGCGAGAAACAACAACGAGTTGAGACTCTATATTGAAAAGGAACAATTGATCGAATTGGCAAACTCACCGTTAATGGATCTTGTTGGAGCGTTGGGCGAGGGGAGTGGTTTACCTCCGATCTCTAAAGAGGAAGTTCTTCAATTCTTGGGAATGTTTGAGAGTATATCGATCTCTCTCTATCTCGAAACAGGACGATAATGGTAT
>JBKEBB010000078.1:0-5065 GCA_047972845.1 Bacteroidales bacterium | reverse complement strand
CAGTGGATTGAGAAGTGACGAAATGGCCTCATTTCGAAATAAACATATAGGTTTTGTATTTCAATTTCATCAATTGCTACCTGAATTCACAGCGCTTGAGAATATTATGATTCCCGCTTTATTAGGAGGAGTACGTGAAAAAGAGGCTCGAATGAGGGCAAAGGAGATTCTTGATTTTTTGCATTTGTCAGATCGGATGAATCACAAACCGAATGAGTTGTCGGGAGGGGAGAAGCAGCGGGTGGCAGTTGCCCGAGCTTTGGTCAACAACCCTTCAGTGGTGTTGGCAGACGAACCATCCGGAAGCCTTGATACCAAAAATAAAGAGGAGCTACATTCTCTATTTTTTGAGTTGAGAAAACAGTTTGGTCAGACGTTCGTTATAGTTACTCACGATGAACATCTGGCATTGCTTACAGATAGGATAATCCGGATGAAAGACGGACAGATTGAAATGCCTTAAGGCCCTATGATTGGTAACAATCATAGGTGTCATCTTCCTATTTGGAACAATTTGAGACTTGGTATGACCACTTTAATTTACGCCATTGTGAGGCAATTCTAAAATTGTCATGTACTTTTGTACTCAATTTCAGCATTTCTATTATCTGAATTTCTGATAAGGTTATATACTTGATTAGTTGAGTATATATCAATAACACAACGATTGGATGGAAGATAAACAGATTGTCATAAAAGGGGCAAGGATTAATAATCTCAAAAATATTGATGTCGCTATTCCCCGCGATCGTATTGTAGTAATTACAGGATTATCTGGGAGCGGAAAGTCTTCGCTGGCCTTTGATACACTGTATGCTGAAGGTCAAAGACGTTATGTTGAGAGTTTGTCGTCGTATGCACGTCAGTTTTTAGGACGGATGTCAAAGCCTGAATGTGATTATATCAAGGGAATTCCTCCCGCAATTGCCATCGAACAAAAGGTAAATACTCGTAATCCCAGATCCACGGTTGGTACTTCTACGGAGATATATGACTATTTACGTCTTCTCTATGCCCGCATAGGAAAGACCATTTCGCCTGTCAGTGGAACGGAGGTGAAATGTCATACAGTGAATGATTTGGTTGAAGATACGGCCCAATACGACCCGGAGACACGTTTAGCTATATATGCGCCCGTTATTCCTCTTGAAGGAAGATCAATAAAGGAGCAGCTAGAGGTAAAAGCCAAAGAGGGCTACAGTCGAGTTGAGGTAGCCGGAGAGTTATACGCTATTGGGGATGCGCTTACTCATTTGGAGGAGGAGTCGCTCCAACGAAACGGTTCTTCTGCAATCTTGCTATTAATTGATCGAACCACATGTTCGAGAGCTAAAGACAATATAAGTCGGTTGCGAGACTCGGGAGAGACTGCCTTTTTTGAAGGAAGAGGAAGTTGCGTAGTGAGGATATATACATCCGAGGAGGTGATTGAAAAGAAATATACCAATCGTTTCGAAACGGATGGAATATTGTTTGAAGAACCTACGGAACAAACCTTTAATTTTAATAATCCGGTAGGGGCATGTCCTACTTGTGAGGGTTTTGGGAAGGTAATTGGAATAGATGAAGATTTGGTCATCCCTAATAAAACCCTCTCCGTTTATGAAGGGGCGGCTGCTTGTTGGAAAGGGGAAAAGATGGGTGAATGGCTAAATGAATTCATCCACCAATCTTCTAAATATCAATTTCCCGTACATCGACCCTATTATCAGTTGAACAACAAGGAGCGTGACCTGTTATGGCATGGAGCTGAAGGGCTGCATGGTATAGATGATTTTTTTCGTATGCTCGAAGAGAATCAGTATAAAGTTCAATATCGGGTAATGATGGCGCGTTATAGGGGGAAAACTACTTGTCCCTCTTGTAAAGGTGCTCGCCTTAAACCTTCCGCTTTGTATGTTAAGATAGGAGGATGTAGCATCGCTGAATTAGTAGTAATGTCGGTGAGTGATTTGAAACTATTTTTTGACAGTTTGGTTCTTGATGAACAAGATGAATCAATAGCCAAGCGAATCCTCCTTGAGATCTCGAACCGAATTCTTTTCCTTCAGGAAGTAGGGTTGGGGTATTTAACGCTGGATAGACTCTCTGCTTCTCTATCGGGAGGAGAAAGCCAGCGAATCAATCTCGCCAGTTCACTCGGGAGTTCTCTTGTGGGGTCACTTTATATCCTTGATGAACCCAGTATCGGTCTTCATCCTCGGGATACGGCGCTATTGATAAAGGTCCTAAGGCGCTTGCAGGAATTAGGGAATACTGTAGTGGTGGTAGAGCATGATGAAGAGATTATCCGTGCATCTGACTATATCATTGATATAGGTCCCAATGCAGGCCGATTAGGAGGGGAAGTGGTTTATCAAGGGGATATGTCTAACCTTGATCCAATGAGTGAAAGCCATACTGTTCGCTATTTGACACATAAGGAAGAAATCGCCATACCTGCCCGACGAAGGAAATGGAACAACTACATTGAAGTTATTGGTGCGGCTCAGCATAATTTGAAGAATATCAATGTCAAGTTCCCATTGAACGTGATGACTGTCGTAACAGGAGTAAGTGGGTCGGGAAAGTCTTCGTTGGTTAGGGATGTGTTTTACTATTCGATGAAACGGTATTTAGGCGACGGAACCGAAACCTTAGGTGTATTTAGAGAGTTAAAAGGCGATATGCACCTTATCAAAGCGGTTGAGTTTGTCGATCAAAATCCGATTGGTCGTTCTTCTCGGTCAAACCCGGTTACCTATACCAAGGCTTTTGACGAAATACGCCGACTCTTTGCAGAGCAACCTCTTGCTAAGCAAATGGGCTTTGGTGCGGGTTATTTTTCATTTAATACTGAAGGGGGGCGTTGCGAGGAGTGTAAAGGAGATGGAGTGATTACCGTCCCGATGCAGTTTATGGCAGACATAACCCTGACTTGTGAATCCTGTGATGGAAAACGTTTCAATGCGGATGTATTGGAGGTTGAATATAAGGGAAAGAATATATATGATGTGCTAGAGATGACGGTCAATCAGGCCATCGAGTTCTTTACGGACTCAAAGGAGACCGGAACAAAGAGGATTGTTCGAAAATTACTTCCTCTTCAGCAGGTTGGACTTGGATATGTAAAGCTAGGTCAAAGTTCATCAACCCTTTCAGGCGGAGAGAATCAACGTGTAAAACTGGCGTTGTTCTTGGGTGGAGAAAAGAATGATCCAACGTTGTTTGTTTTTGACGAACCGACTACCGGATTGCATTTTCACGATATTAACACCCTTCTGACTGCTTTTAATGCATTAATTGATAGAGGCCATACTATTGTGATAATTGAGCATAATACAGAAGTAATCAAATGTGCCGACTACATTATCGACTTAGGACCTGAAGGAGGGAAGGCCGGAGGAAATCTGGTATGCGCGGGAACCCCTGAGCAATTGACCCAGTGTAAAGATTCATATACAGGGAAACATCTTCAAGAACTATTTAATAGGGTAAAGGAGAGATAGAAGGGAACATATAGTTTGTTTCATGTTCTAAGGGTTTGTCTTTACTAATTTCACTTCTGAATTATTCAGTAGATAGCGTTCACCCGTCTCAGTACAGTATGCCGTTCCATTCGGATCAAATTTAAGTGGATGTCCCGCTCGGCTCATCCATCCTTTTTGTCTCGCGGGATTGCCTATTACAAGTTCGAATGGTTTTACAGAGCGTGTTACAACCGCACCGGCACCTATAAATGCATACTCACCGATGGTAATACCGCATAGTATAGTCGCGTTCGCTCCCAATGTTGCCCCTTTGGCTATTTTTGTCGTTAGGTATTGATCTCTTCGTGAAATCTCACTGCGTGGGTTACGCACATTGGTAAATACACATGACGGGCCGATAAACACATCGTCTTCGCACTCCACTCCTGTATATATTGAGACATTATTTTGCACCTTCACGTTATTTCCAAGAATGACATTGGGTGATATCACAACATTTTGTCCAATGTTGCAATCTTGTCCTATTCTACTTCCTGACATTATATGTGAGAAATGCCATACTCGAGTCCCATTTCCAATCTCACAATCGGTATCTACAACAGCTGTTTCATGAATCAAAGGGACTTTCTCTTCTATTGTTTGCATATGATGAATGTGCGATTCAAGTTCTAAATTAGGGGTTATTTGCCTCAAAGTATATTCACAAAGTTACAACGCAATCTTAATATCAAACGCCACTAATAGAATAATTGTGTGATTGGATACATTTTTATTCTACAAATCCAACGAATGCTTGTATTTGCAACATTAATCGAAAGATAGTGTTCGACTTTTCGTAATTAAAACCCTTAAAAATATTACGGATTTCTGGAAATAGGCATATTTCTCTTTCAATATATACTTAAAAATTGGTTAGATCCTACAAATTAACTACATTTGCGTCTATTTCAGTAAACACCTAAATTACTCATGTATTTACATCCGGAAATTGAAACCATGACAAAGACGGATCTCCACAAGTTACAAATGGAACGTCTGAGAGAAACAATAAGAAATGCCGCAAAAACACCCTATTATTCAAAATTGTTCTCCGAGAAAGGGATTACTCCCGACTTGATTGAGAGCATCGATGATATCCGAAAGATCCCTTTTACAACAAAAAACGATCTTCGTACTAATTATCCCTTCGGTTTTGTTACAGATAAAGGAGCAGGCGCTGTTCGCCTTCATTCTTCCAGTGGGACAACCGGGAATCCTACCGTTATATTTCATTCGCAGCGCGATCTTGATAATTGGGCGGATCGAGTTGCCAGATGTCTCTATATGGTTGGATTGCGCAGTACGGATGTGTTTCAAAACTCCTCCGGTTACGGCATGTTTACCGGGGGGTTGGGATTTCAGTATGGCGCGGAACGATTAGGCGCACTAACTGTTCCTGCGGCGGCAGGAAATAGCTTAAGACAGATCAAGTTTATCAAAGACTTTGGAACAACCGCTGTACATGCCATTCCGAGCTATGCCATTCGATTAGCGGAGGTTTTTAGTGAGCTTAATATCAATCCCCGTACCGATACATCTCTTACTACTCTCATTAT